>CAMFDH010000303.1 GCA_945949035.1 uncultured Actinomyces sp. | reverse complement strand
CGGCGGGCATCCATTCGCACCGCGAAGACAGAGAAGTCCTCGAGCTTCACCTGGACCCAGGTTCAGGTGCGGTTCTCCGGGGAGCAGACCTCTCCGGACGAGATCAAGGAGCTCCTGGACCTTCGCGCCAAGATCGTGGCGGTCATGGACACCAAGGGTGTCATGTCCGTCCGCCAGCCCAGGGCGGCCCTGCCGTCGCTGGGGATGTAAGACGACGAGAAGGGGTACCCCGCCACACGGAACCACCAGAAACCAGAAACCAGAAACGCGAAACCAAGGTTCTTCACACCCCCTGAAAGGGAAAGCAACATGCAGCTCAACACCCAGTTCGAGATGACCGCCGGACTCGACGGCGACCAGCTCAAGCCCAGCGATGTCACCGATCACCCGCTGATCGTCAAGGTCTACGAGCGTAGGGACAACCTGACCACCAAGTTCAAGCCCGAGGGCGATGGCTCTGCGGTCCTGATCGACGTGCTCGACATGGCCACCAACCAGGTCTACATCAACGTGATGTGGTTCAACGGCGCGCTGGTCGACAACCTGTCCGGCTACGCCAAGCAGGACGCCCTGGCGATCAAGCTGGTCGAGAAGAAGGCCAAGAGCACGGGAAACAACTACCTGGTCCCGCAGGCGCTCACGGACAACGACCTGGCCACCGCGATGAAGTGGGCCCAGGCCAAGCCGCACATCTTCGAGGAGACCCGCGACGAGCGTGGCATCGAGCGTCACGGTGGCCCGCTCGGCGGCGGCCAGCTACCGTCCGCAGGCGCTGCTCCGGCTCCCGCCGCGCAGGCTCCCGCCGCGCAGCCCCCGGCTGCCGCCCAGCCGCCGGTGGAGCAGGCCTTCGACACCTCCTGGCCGGATGCGGCCCCGGAGGCCGCTGCGCCCGCTGCTGCTCCGGCACCTGCTGCCCAGGCTCCCGCCGCGCAGCCTCCGGCCTCCGGTGGCGGCACCGCTGTCGACATGCCGTTCTGAGAGGGGTAGATCATGGCTAAGGCAAACAAGCAGTTTGACTACCTGGTCACCTACTACCCTGCCGACGTGGTCCGGGACGTCCCCGCGACCAAGCGCGTGGCAGAGGTGGCCATCGTGACGGCGGGGTCAGCAACCCGTGCATTGGCGAAGTTCAAGCGCACGGACTCCTACTCCGGCTCGCTCATCCTGGCGATCGCACCGGACAATGAGTCCCGCTATGACGTGGGACCGGTCACGGTGGATCTCAGCGAGTTCGAGTAGCAGCACCTGCGGCGTGGACAGCCACGTAACAAGGTGAAGTGAGGTTTCGATGTGCTCGGTTAGTTACTGTGACCGTCCTTCTCAGCAGATTGACGAGGATGGCTACTGCCGAGCACATCGAGCCCGCAAGCTCGCCGGTCGAGATGTTCATGCTCCTATGCGGGGGCAGAGACAGATCAACTGTAAGGCGGACAGTTGCACCCGAGATCATTACGCTAAGGGCTACTGTCGTCTCCACTACCGGAGAGCGGCAAGAGGCACTGACGTCAACGCTCCGTACAAGTTCTCCCCCGGAGAGTGGGGTCGGGAGCACAAGAACGCCGCTGGCTACATGGTCCAGTGCCGACGAGTAGGAGGCCTCAATGAGAGGCGGTTAGTCCATCGAGCAGTGATGGAAGAGCATCTTGGCCGGGAGCTATTCCCCGACGAGAACGTCCATCATATCAACGGAGTACGTGATGACAATCGGATCGAGAACCTGGAGTTATGGAGCACCTCTCAGCCCGCAGGGCAGAGGGTAGCCGATAAACTCGAATGGGCTCGAATGATGATTAAGAGATATGAGCGGTCCGGACAGCCAGGATAACCAACAACCAGGGAGAGCGCCGTGGGCTGGTTGGCGGCGTGCGCTGCAACCTCTCCCCGGTGGCCGCCGCCAGACTCCCGGCACCCTCCCGACTTCCCAGGGCACAAGGCCCCCGCCACCATGGACTCAGGCGGACAGGGAGGGTGCCGGGTTCCAGCAAAGACAACAGTGCCCCCGGTCCACAAGGGGCCGGGGGCACTGCTGTTGCCCTGACGAGAGGCAGGAGAGACCCCCGCCTGAAAGGGGTCACAGAAAGGGTAACACATGGTAGTCACCAGCCCGGAGCTCGACAAAATGCCTGAGATCCTCGACCCGGGCATCCGATTCTTCGAGCACCAGAAAAGCGGAATCGCCCGGATGTGGAACATGAACTCGTTCCTCCTGGCGGATGACATGGGCCTGGGCAAGAGCCTCCAGACGCTGGCAGTTTGTGCCGTCCACGCACACCTGACGAAGCGCCTGCGCGGCACCGACACCGTAGTCCTCGTGGTCTGCCCGCCCTCGCTCAAGCGGAACTGGTTCAACGAGACGAGTCGGTTCACCCGGTTCGCTCCGACCATCCTCGACGGCGCGCCCAAGAAGCGCGTCAAGCAGATCGACGACTTCATCGCCCAGCCCGGGCACAAGGTGCTCATCTGCAACTACGAGCAGATCGGCAAGCACCTCACTCACCTCAACTCGGTCGGCTTCTCGATCGTCGTCGCCGACGAG
>CAMFDH010000302.1 GCA_945949035.1 uncultured Actinomyces sp. | reverse complement strand
TCTTCTTCCTCGTGACAGCCGGGATTGCCGCACACGTAGTTGGAGTACATAACCACGGCCTCCTCCGGGGTTAGAGAGAATCTGTAAGCCCACCCGGAATGCCTACTACACATCTTTCGCCCCGAGTTAGGGCCGTGCGTCTCCGAACACCCAGGGATGCTGCACTCGAAACGCTCCCGGATGGGGCGAAGCTCTTTACCCGCGAGTTGCTGGTAGTAATGCCCCGCACACAAGTCTTTATTAAAGTCAGGCTTACCGCAATCAGGAAACACACAGAAATACTCGATCTTGTTCCCGTCGTAGTCCTTCCGCTTCTTATTCCGGTAGGGTTTATCTTTACCCTTCGTCCGCATATAGTAGTCATTCGCCCGATGTTGTTGACATAGACCTGACGAACTGGCGATAGACCCTGCACGTTTTTTGCAGCCCTCAACGGAGCATACAACCTGAGGTCTCTCACGAGGCCCCAGCCCTTGTTTCTCACGCAGGTAGTGATCTCTCCTGTAGTGATACCTGCACATGCCTAACGCGGTCACAGGTGCGTCACACCCTGACACAGAACATGAACCCCTACGAGCAGTACCCACATTGTCACCCACCGAATACCCCCATCTTTTAAAAGTTGCGTTTAATGCATACCACCCTACCACAGTTGGAGGATCGTGGTAGAATGGAACTAGCGCGCATTGTAAGCTTACAAGAAAGGAAACAGTCCCATGCCCATAACAGCAATGGACTACGATAAGACCCCCTCTGAGCAGAGAGTAACCATATGGCTCGGTTCGGGTGACGGCCCCCTAGGTATCGACAATGTCGCCACACCCACCGCAACAGCCATTAACGGAGGCGGGGGTTCGGGTATCCTGAACGCATCCCCTTCGATCTCCTGGTCGGACATGGACTTCGGTATGGAGGCGTCGGAGACGGAAACAGAGCCGTCGCTTGCTGACATCTCGACGTACGAGGACTTCGGTGCGTCGAACTACGGCGGCTCGATGAGCTTCTTCACCCCCGCTGATTACGACGACAACTCGAACCTCCACTCTCTTGTCTACGACCTGACGGATATTCCTGGCGCGAACCTGGACATCATCAAACGTATTGACGGTGACACCCGTACAACCGCCCCCGCAGAGGATGGCGACTTCGTCTCCGTCTACCGCGTGGATATCTCTTCCGAGTCTAACCCCTTCAACATCGGAGAGTCGGTACGCCGGACGGTTGGCTTTAACAGCCAGGGCGACTTCTCACACTACACCATCGTTGGCGAGCACGACATTACGGCAGTCACCCCTGACTCGTTTGCGGTGGGCGACAAGGGCCGTATCCGGGGCGTTGTTCAAGACCGCGACTACACGAACGCGCTGGTGTTCATCTCATCGAACCCGGATGTCATTCAGACCACTTCGGGCGGCTTCTATGAGGTCACCGGCGAGGGTTCGGCTATCGTCACTATCCGCGACGATGAAGCAGGTACCTCTACGACTGTTGAGGTAGAAGTGGGAAATCCGTAGCCGTTCCGGGTACAAGCACCTTCCCAGGTTCGGCACTGTTCCCCGGTGCATAGCATACACGATCAAGGATATTAACTTATGGCCTACAATCCGTATACATGGTCTGACGGCGCAGAGGGTAACACCCCTATCACCGCTGCCAGGCTCAACGCACTCGAACAGGGTCTCGGCACCGCTTCCACTAACGCAGAGGCGGACATTGAGGTCGGAGATGTCCCTAACCTCCCGGCGGGTAAGATCGACTCGGGAACCTTCGCGGATGATCGGATTCCTACGCTGGCACAGTCGAAGATTACAGGTCTCGTGGCAGCCCTCTCGGACATCCATGACCGACTTGAGGCCCTGGAAGACACCCCGTAGTACGCCACACGCAAGCCCCTCCTGATGAGATTCGGGAGGGGTTTTGCCGTGTTCGTGGTAAACTAGAGATGTTCAGGTTTTAGAGGAGAAAGAACACGCATGAGCGACGCAACACCCAGTCACGAGACTTTTGACATCATGGACGCACTGCAAGGCGTCTCATTCCCGGAGGATACTGTAGAGTTCTTCCTGGACGAAAACCTCAACTACATCGTCAATAAGACGAACCAGGAGTTGAAGCGGCACGAGCTTCTCGGCAACAAGGAGGCTGCCGAAGAACTGAGAAGTAAACGGGACGACCTTATCGAGTCCGCCGTGACGAAGAAGTTCACTGCAACGGTGCGAGCAACTCCGGACAATATCCGGGAAGCTATCGACACCGAAGTCGAAGAGAAGTACCCTTCGGAGCAGGACATCCTGGGTAGAGAAAAACCTAACCCGGAGAAAGACTCGTTCTACATGGCGAAGTACTGGGCTGCGCATGTGGTAAAGCTTTCAAACCCGACCGGTGTGGAACAGGTAGGTATGACCTATGATCAAGCCCTCGCCTTCCGGAAGACGGCCCCTCGAAGCGCTGTGCTCGCCATCCAGGAAAAGATTAACGAACTGTATTCCGGTTCGAAGGCAGGGGACCAGGACATTGTTCAGGAGTCCAATTGTTTGTCCGGTGCCT
>CAMFDH010000301.1 GCA_945949035.1 uncultured Actinomyces sp. | reverse complement strand
CCCAGGTCGGAGAACCGGTGGCTGCCAGGATGGCGCGGATGGCAAAGATCGAAGCCCCACCCGCGGTCATCTGGTGGGTGAGAATATCGTGGGTTGTCGGCCAGAACGCGGGGCGGCTGACGTGCGCGGTCTCTTTGGCCACCTCGTTGAAGTAGTCCGTGAGTTCCTTCTTGGACTGACGCCAGGTGAAGTAGGTGTAGGACTGCTGGAACCCAACCATGCCCAGGGTGCGCATCATGGCGGGACGCGTGAATGCCTCTGCTAGGAAGATGACTCCCGGGTGGTTGATGTGCATGTAGCGCAGGAAGCGCTGCCAGAACGGAATCGGCTTGGTGTGCGGGTTATCGACGCGGAAGATGCGCACCCCGTGGCTGATCCACACCTCGACAACGTCGATGATGGCCTGGTAGATCCCCTCGGGATCATTGTCGAAGTTCAGGGGGTAGATGTCCTGGTACTTCTTGGGAGGGTTCTCGGCGTAGGCGATGGAACCGTCAGCCCTGGTGGTGAACCACTCCGGGTGCTCCTTGACCCAGGGGTGGTCAGGTGAGGCCTGCAGGGCGAGGTCGAGGGCGACCTCCATACCCTGGCGGTGTGCCTCCTCAACCAGGTTGTCAAAGTCATCAAAGTCGCCGAGGTCGGGGTGCAGGGCGTCATGACCGCCCTCGGGGGAGCCAATGCCGTAGGGCGAACCCGGGTCCCCGTCCAGGGCCTCAAGCGTGTTGTTACGTCCCTTGCGGAAGGTGGTGCCGATCGGGTGGATCGGCGTCAGGTAGAGGACGGTGAACCCCATCTCCGCAATGTGCTTGACGTCCTCGGTAAGAGCCTCGAGGGTGCCTGACTTCCAGGTTCCGTCAGGACGCTGGAAGGCCCCGAAGGAGCGGGGGAAGACCTCGTACCAGGAGCCGTAGAGGGCGGCCTTCCGGTCGACACGGACCGGGTACTTTACGGTGCACTCGATGAGGTCGCGCAGCGGGTACTTTGCCATTGCGGCATCGACGCGTGAGGACACGGCTGCTGCGAAGCGGGTGGTGGCAGAAATCGAAGAGTCACGAAGGGTCTCAGCGGCAAGAATCATCTGCTTGGCTGCCGTTGAATCGGGCTTGACCTTGCGGTAGGCAGGCACGCTCGGGGAACGCTGCGCCCTCCTGAAGTCACCGAGCGCAGCACGCTCAAGAATGCGCGCGCCCTCTTCACACATGAGGTCAGCATCAACCCCGGCCCGAATCTTGATGGCCGCGTCGTGCTTCCAGGTGGCCCACGGGTCAGACCAGGTGTCGATCCGGTACGACCAGTCACCGGTGGTGTCGGCCATGACCCAGGCTTCCATGCGGTCCATACCGGGCGCGATCGCGTACATCCGCGTCCTTGAGAACTCACGCCGATCAGGGGTGATCAGGACGACCTCGGCACCAAACTGGTCGTGCCCCTCACGGAACACGGTGGCGCGAACGGGGAAGGCCTCCCCCTCGGTGGCCTTGGCGGGAAGCGTGGCCTCCGCGAGGACTGGAAAGACTTCAATGGCCGGAATGCGGCTCAACAGACGAGCATCGTTGGTGTTCACGGGGCCAGCTTACCGAGAACGCTGTCAGGAAGGTGGAAGAGACGCCGGTGAGCGGGGATTATTCACCCTGTTTCCACCCCGGGCGGTAGGCGTACATCAGCCGAAAAATGTGGCGTGTGACATATGCTGGCACTGTGAAAGCGATACGTAGATTTACCGTCCGAACAGTCCTGCCGGCAGAACTGCAGATTCTGGATGCCCTGGCACGAAATCTCCACTGGTGCTGGCACTTTCCCACGGTGCAGTTCTTTGCCTCCCTTGACCCTGAGGCCTGGGAGCGTGTGGGGCACGATCCGGTTGCCCTGCTCGGAGAGATATCTCCGGAGCGATTCAGGCAGCTCGCGGCAGATGCTGGTGTGGTGCTCGAAGCGCAGCTCCTTGAAGAGGAGCTGAGGGATTACCTGGGAAGCCCCAAGTGGTACCAGGAGTCCTTTGACGTCGAGGGGAAACCCGAGGGAATCGCCTACTTCTCCGCTGAGTTCGGGATTACCGAGGTGATGCCCCAGTACTCCGGCGGGCTCGGCATCCTCGCTGGTGACCACCTGAAGTCTGCCTCCGACCTCGGCGTCCCCATCATCGGGGTCGGCCTGCTTTACAGTGCGGGTTACTTCCGCCAGTCCCTGACCCGTGACGGGTGGCAGAGAGAGACGTATCCGCTTCTGGACCCCAACAACCTGCCCCTCACCCTGCTTCGCGAAGCAGACGGTGCCCCCACGGCCATCTCGCTGCCACTGCCGGGAGCCCGCGTTCTCAACGCCCAGGTCTGGGTGGCTCAGGTGGGGCGCGTTCCCCTGCTTCTGCTTGACTCGAACGTTCCCGAGAACGATGAGATCTCGCGACAGGTCACCGACCGTCTCTACGGGGGTTCGGCGGAACACCGCCTTGAACAGGAACTGCTTCTCGGGGTCGGTGGGGTCAAGGCTCTGCGAGCATTTGAGCGCCTCACCGGTGCGCCAAGGCCGCAGGTCTACCACTGCAATGAG
>CAMFDH010000300.1 GCA_945949035.1 uncultured Actinomyces sp. | reverse complement strand
GCCCAGGAGATTGCCCCCCAGGCCCGCACACTGGCGGAAGACCGGGGCATCGAGTGCCTCGTTCTCGACTACGCAGCGATGCGCGGACTGGATAACATAGAGGATCGACTCTTCTAGTTACCTGGATCAGCCCGACGTTTAGCCTCGATAAGTCTCATAAGAAGGTAGATACCAATGAGTGCCACCCAACTGCTCACCGGACACGTTGTTCTTTCAGATGACACCATTCCCCAGGGCGCAGTAGCCATCGAGGACGGGCTGATCGCCTGGGTTGGTCCACTGGAAGATCTTCCGCAGAGCTACGCCACCCTGAACCCCGTAGAAGCTGGTGATAGAGGCTACCTGCTGCCAGGTTTCATTGATGTTCACAACCACGGCGGCGGCGGCGCTTCATTCCCGGATTCGACGTCGATCGAGGACGTTCGCACCGCGGCGAATGAGCACCTGAAGAACGGCACCACAACCCTGATCGCCTCGCTGGTGACCGCTGCCATTCCCGTTCTTGAAGAGCGCGCCGGTCTACTGGCAGACGCCGCCGAACAGGGTGTCATCGCAGGCATTCACTACGAGGGGCCGTTCCTTTCTGAGGCGCGCTGTGGGGCGCAGAATCCCGCCTACCTTGTCCCCGCGACCCCCGCAGATGCTCAAAAACTGGTTGAGGCCGCTCGTGGATACGCGGTATCAATCACGCTGGCCCCTGAAATGTGCCTCGGTGAGGATGGCCAGGAGGCGGTGCGGATCCTGGTTGAAGGCGGTATCCTTCCTTCCTGGGGCCACTCGGACTGCACAATCACGCAGGCTAATCAGGCCATTGACATGGGAGAGCAGTTGCTTAAGGCAGCTCCCATCCGCGGCGGTAAGGCTACCGTCACGCACCTTTTCAACGGCATGCCCCCCATGCACCACCGTGCCCCAGGTCCGATTCCCGCAATGCTGGCAGCCGCCCAGGAGGGTCGCATCATCGCCGAGATGATCTGCGATGGCGTCCATATCGACCCGCTTCTGGTTCGAGAGAGTGCTCAGATCGTCGGCCGTGACAACGCGGTCTTCGTCACGGATGCAATGGCTGCCGCTGGAATGGCCGACGGCAACTACGTCCTCGGACCGAATGAAGTGACGGTTGCTGACGGTGTCGCTCGACTTACTCACGGGGGCAACCTCGCCGGGGGGACCTCGCGTCTGATCGATCAGGTCCGCACTGCCGTCAAAGAGGGCGGTATTCCCCTCGTTGATGCCGTGTTCATGGCCTCTAAGCAGGGCGCACGCGTCCTCGGCCTGACGGATCGCGGTGAGATTGCGCCCGGCCTTCGCGCCGATGTCGTCCTCGCTGATCGGGACTTCAACGTCGTCGGTGTCTACCGCGGCGGTGAGCCGGTCGGGGAGTAGCGGGAACGCCCCGGGTATCGGTCGCATGGCTAAGTCACGAGGATCTCGCCGCGCCCAGATGGGTCGGGAGCACCGTCCGCTCAACATGGATGCCCTTCGCGGCGTCCGGCGCAGCGAGGCCGGCCCGCGGGGCGGTGACTACCAGGTGCAGTATGTTCGTGGCAGCGAGAAGTCCTATGTTTGCCCCGGGTGCCTGCAGCAAGTTTCCCCCGGAACCGAGCATGTCGTCGCGTGGCCGGAAGAGGCGGCATTTGGTCACGCCCAGGGTGTAGAGGCCCGGAGGCATTGGCATCGCGACTGCTGGAAGCGCAAACTACGCCCGCAGTGAGCAAACTCGGTTGTGACTGTGGTGTCTGAGACTCACGTTGCGCCTGTTACATAAGTTAGATTTGAGGCTAACTGTGTTAAAGTGCTCGGTCTGGCCGGGTGAACCTGGTCTACCCTTGAGTAATCCAGTGATTTGGGAGGTAATCGGTCGTGAGCAAGATAAAGCGCTATTCCCTGCCCATCGTACTGGGCATAATTGCTCTGGCGCTGGCGGCAGTGGGCATTCTAGGACTGACTGTCTGGAAGCCCGCGCAGCAGGTGCAGGCCACGTACGAGGGGAATCAGCCGCTCGTGATGACCCGTGCCGGCGTGCTCCCTCTGTACGCGGAAAAGGTCAACATTAAGGCCGAGGCAGATCCGAACCAGGAGGTGTGGGTGGCCGTCGGCCTCCCCGAGGATGTTTCCGCCTGGCTCCAAGATGAGTCGTACGACGAGATCGTTGGCCTGACCGACCTGCAAACCCTGAAGACCGTTCCGCACGGTGTGGACTCCGACGTGCAGTCGGGGTCCAAGGACGTAGCAGGTGCAAAGGACACGGAGCAGGCTCAGTCAGGCGATTCTGCCGTGAGCCCCCTGAGTTCCGACATGTGGGTTGCCGAGAAGTTTGGTCGCGGCAGTGTCAGCCTCACCATCACCGGCGAAGAGCTGGGTATGTCGATCCTTGCTGCCACTGATGGTGAAGGAGCAGCTCCCTCCATCACACTGACCTGGGAAACGCCGCGGCCCAACACCACCGCCACAATCGCCTTCATAGCCGCCGGAGTGGTCGCTGTCATCGCCCTGATTATTGCCCTCGCCCTGGTGGGTTCACGCAGGCGCAGGGTTCAGCGTTCAG
>CAMFDH010000299.1 GCA_945949035.1 uncultured Actinomyces sp. | reverse complement strand
GTGGGCGGACACCACCAAGGTCCAACATGGAACACGTGTGGAACTACGTCGGAAGCTGTTTGCCGAGGGGGCCCTCCGTGCCGAAGGCAACTACGCCGTTGCCACTAGAGACATAGTCTTCTCCTCCCCTTCGGCGGCAAGCGCAACTGCGCTTGGTCGCTCCTCCTCAAATGGGCGTGCTGATTGGAAAACCATCAATGGCGTGCCGTTCGGAAGCTGGCAAGAATCCGGCCAGGAGTAGCGATCTGGGCCACATTCCGGGTGGCGGCGAACTAAACTGGCTTCAATCCATTTCAAGGCAACGTAGCCAGGAGCCCACCCCGTGTCCGTCACAGATTCAGAGTCGAAGTTTCATGACGCTTATCGAAGCGTGTTCCGCTTTGGTCTGAACGGGGGTGAAACAGTAGCTTCCGTGGCCGAGTTCTTCGTCCGCGACTGGCTCGCCACCCGTAAGAAGGGGGTGGCCCGCAACGCCCTCGACCGCTGGGATGGGAAGGAACCGACCTCCCTCCCGGGTGGCACCAAGATCTCGTTCTTCTCTTTCGAGGACGAACGAAGCGGCGACTGCGCGGTGCGCTACCGGATTACAGACCCTGCAGATAAGGGCGAGTACCGCGTCACCGTGTCCGCTCTGTCGGACCGAAGTGTCAGGGGTGAACACGGCGTTTCCTTCGTGATTGAGATGTCCCGAAACGTCGGTGAAGGTTCCATCCACAGGATCAATCCCCCGCGCATCGTCGGGCAGATCCTCGATGATCGTCGGGTGTTTGACGGGCGGACACGCCTGCAGGGTCGTCCTCGAACGATCCGAAGCCAGGATATTGAGGAACTTGTCGAGGCTATTGCTGATCCTGACCGTCAGGTCGCCGTCGTCCTGGCACCCTCGTCACGACCCGAAGCCGATGAGCAGTGGCGTGACATCGTCCGCGAACTAACCAAGGACACGGTTGGAACCGCCGCAGTCTTCGTGGTGGTAGCCAGCGCGGTTGACGAGCTGAATGAAGCTCTACCGGCAGGGCTGCGGACTAACCGTGGAAGCATCCGCACCATTGCTCCTCGAGTCAACTTTGAGAACCCCGATGTTCGACGTCACCCCGTCCTCGATGACGATGAGGTCGCTGAGGCTCTCAATGACCACGGTCATCCCACGGATCTCGCAAGCGCCAAGTTTGCTGTTGTTCCACGTGAACTCCTCCTTGAGGCTCCCCTCCCTCATTCGGTTCGCCGCGGCATGTCGCTGCTGGCTAAAGAAGAGCGTCGCTCCCTCGTCACCCTGCAGGTTGAAGAGAGTGTTGAGGGGCTTGTCCAGCAGGCTTCCGAAGCCGCTGAATCTTCAGGGGACAGCCCGACCAAAACAGCGCAACTGTTGCCGGCCCCGATTCACAAGTTCCCCCGTCGCAGTGAGCACCACGCCCGAGACAAGGAGGTCGGTGGGTTCTGGCGCAACTTCTACAACCTGGTATCACGCTGGCTGGGACGTGATGAAGGTGCTGTCACCGAGGAGTCAATCGAGGAGGACCTCAAAGCTCTTGACCTTCGCATCGTGCGCGACCGGCAGGCGATTGCGGTGCACGAAGAGTTCCTCTCTCAAGCCGAAACCGATCGAGACAAACTCGAGGTGAAGATTGCCGAACTGGGCGAAGAGGTCAAGTCTCTGCAAGCCCAACTGGAGACCGCCCATGAGGAACGCAAGGCGGCCCTAGCTGAGGCTGACTCACTGCGTCAACTAAGCACATCAGAACAGGCAGCAGGAACCACACCTGTAACCGAGGAAACCCCGGCAAGTAACGGTTACAACCTCTCTTCCCTGGAGGGCAAGGTCTCCCAGGTAACGCCAACGGCTGCTCCCCTTGAAGAAGAGTCACAGGCTCTTCGTGAACCCGCTCTCCAGAAGATTGACGCTCGACGTGAGGTGCAGCGTGGCCTGGACCTTCTGGCAGCGCGACTTGACCCGATCATTGAACGAACCATGGCTCCCCATGTCGGAGAGTACGAGTGGACTGAGGTTCTTGTTCAACTGGATCAGGCTGCTGGACGGGGCTTCAGAACCTACAACCGCAAAGACCCGCAGGCTCAGCTCACCATGTTGACCCAACGTCTCGGTGCCCTGGGGTTCCCCTTCGAAGTTGATCGCAGCCGGTCCGTGTCGTCGATCGGAAATCAACTTCGGGGTCTGCGCAACGACTTCGCTCACTACAAGGAGCTCGATGATGAGGACGGGTTCCGCATACACGACCTCAACTTCCAGTTACTAGAACTGCTTGATGATCCTGAGGGCGCATCGGAGGCGCTGGTGATGCGCGAGAAGGTCGCCAAGAAGCGTTGGGGCTCACAGCCGATTATTGCCCCACCTCAGGTGGAGGTCGCACCCATTGCCGAGGCCGAGCCTGCACCTGTGTCAGCGACACCATCCGTAGCAGGAGTTCAGGTGGCCCTGCCGATCGCAACATCCGGCATGCGTCCTGACACACTCACACAAAGCACACTTTTTGACCCCTCTGACCTTGACGGCCCCCTCCGAGGACACACCCACCTGGAATACGAGCCATGTCAGACCC
>CAMFDH010000298.1 GCA_945949035.1 uncultured Actinomyces sp. | reverse complement strand
GAAGCGCCCTCAGCCCGAGAGATCACTGACACCGAGGGAATACCGCTGGCCAGTCCCGCAAAGTTGGGGAGCAGACCCAGGCTGGGGAACAGGTTGACGGAGAGGAACGGCCAGGCCCCCTGGTTGGCGGGCTCATCCTGGACCCACACCACCTCCGCATCGCCGTAAGGAGCCAGCGCTGACGCCATCTCTTCGGTGGCCAGCGGGTAGAACTGCTCCAGGCGGATGATCGCGACGTCGAGGGCGCCCTGCTTCTGACGTTCCTTGAGGAGGTCGTAGTAGATGCGACCCGAGCAGACCAAAACCTTACGAACCTGCGCCGGGTTGACCGCTGCCTCGACCTCGCCAATCACGGGCTGGAACGAACCGGAGGTGAACTCTTCAACCTTCGAGGTCGCAGCCGAAAGACGCAGCAGCTGCTTCGGTGTGAACTCGATCAGTGGGGTGCGGGGGCGCCGGTAGGCCTGCTGGCGCGTGAGGTGGAAGTGGTTGGCCGGCGTTGAAGGCTGGCACACCCACATGTTGTCCTCTGCGGCGAGTGCCAGGTAGCGCTCGATCCGGGCTGAGGAGTGGTCCGGCCCCTGACCTTCGTAACCGTGGGGGAGCAGCATGGTCAGCGATGATGCCTGACCCCACTTCTGCTCCGCCGAAGAGATGAACTCATCAATCACGGTCTGCGCGCCGTTGGCAAAGTCGCCAAACTGGGCTTCCCAGGCCACGAAGACCTCGGGACGCTCCACCGAGTAGCCGTACTCAAACGCGAGCGGGGCGTACTCGGACAGGGGTGAGTCGTAGATTGACAGCTTCGCCTGGTCTTCCGTGAGGAAGTCGAGGGGGGTGAACTCTCGGCCATCGTGCTGGTCGTGCAGGACCGCGTGGCGCTGCACGAATGTGGCGCGCCGAGCATCCTGACCGGAGACGCGAACGGGAGTGCCGTCCATGAGCACGGTGCCCCAGGCCAGCAACTCCGCGAAGCCCCCGTCGATCGGGGTTTCGCCCCTGGCCATAGACATGCGGCGCTCACTTAGCTGCAGCAGTTTCTTATGCGGGGTGAACCCCTCGGGGAATGAGTTGTAGGCCTGGCCGATTCGCTCTAGCTCCGCACGAGTTACAGCGCTGGTCCAACCGATCATCAGACCGGCCCCAGGCTGCTGGGACTCTGGAACCTCAAGACCGTAGCGTTCACCAACGCGGTCCTTGATCCCGGTTTGAGTACGCTCCTCAGGATCCGGCATGCCGCCACGAGAGCGTGTCTCCTCAAGGATGTGGTTCAGCTCAGACTCAAACTGTTCACTGACCTCGTTGGCCTCCGCCTCGGTAATGTCACCGCGACCGACCAGGTTGCGAGTGTAGACCTCAAGGGTTGGGGGAAGCGAGTCGATCAGTCCGTACATAACCGGCTGGGTCATCGACGGGTCATCGCCCTCGTTATGGCCGCGCCTGCGGTAGCAGACGAGGTCGATGAGGACGTCCTTGTTGAACTCTTCGCGGTACTTGAAGGCCAGTGACGCCACGCGCACCACGGCTTCCGGGTCATCCCCGTTGACGTGGAAGATGGGGATCTGCAGCCCCTTGGCGAGGTCGGTGGGGTAGCGTGTCGAACGACCCGAGGTCGGCCCGGTGGTGAAACCGATCTGGTTGTTGATGATGACGTGCATGGTGCCACCGGTCTTGAAGCCCTCAAGCTGGCTCATATTGAGCCCCTCGTAGACCACGCCCTGACCGATGAAGGCGGCGTCACCGTGAATCAGAATCGGCATGATGGGGAAGCCCGGCTCTCCGAGGCGGTCATCCATGGCGCGACTGATGCCGAGGACGACGCCGTTGACGGCTTCCAGGTGCGATGGGTTGGCCGCCAGGTAAACCCGGGTTGCCACCCCGTCACCCGCGGTGAAGACACCCTCTGTTCCGAGGTGGTACTTGACGTCCCCCGAAGCTTCCGTCCCCCGTAGGTGGGGGCTGCCCTCAAACTCGGAGAAGATCTGAGAGTAGGACTTGCCCGCTAGGTTGGCGAGGACGTTGAGGCGTCCTCGGTGAGCCATGCCGATGGTGACCTCGTAGAGGCCGGCCGTGGCGGCTTCGGTGAGGACTGAGTTGAGCAGGGGAATCAGGGACTCTCCGCCCTCGAGTGAGAAGCGCTTCTGACCCGTGTACTTGGTCTGCAGGAACGCCTCAAAGGCCTCTGCCTTGACCAGGGTGGAGAGGATCTCTCTCTGCTTGGCTGGGGAGGGCTTCTCATAGGGCGCTTCGACCTCGGCCTGCACCCAGAGGCGCTGGGTTGGGTCCTGGATGTGCATGTACTCGATGCCCACGGACCGCGTGTAGGTGTCACGCAGGCGTCGCAGAAGGTCGCGAAGAACCATGCGGGGCACCCCGCCGAACCCACCCGTGGGGAACTCTCGGTCCAGATCCCACACGGTGAGGCCGTAGCGTCCCAGTTCGAGGTCGGGATGACGCCGGACCCGATAGGCCAGCGGGTCGGTATCGGCTGCCAGGTGACCGCGTGAACGGTAGGCGTGGATCAGCTCAACGATGCGGGTGTGCTTGCTCTTCTCAGCATCGG
>CAMFDH010000297.1 GCA_945949035.1 uncultured Actinomyces sp. | reverse complement strand
TGAGCATCGACGAGGTAGTCGATGAGCGTGCGCTTCACGAAACCTACCTTGAGGCGTTCCGCATCGCGGTTCAAGAGGGTAACCCGTATACGGTCATGTCCTCTTACAACCGCCTCGAGGGCATTTACGCCAACGAGAACGAAGAGCTCCTGATGAGCATCCTTCGTGGCCGCTGGGGCTTCGAAGGGCTGGTCGTCACCGACTGGGGTGGCAACAACGATCGAGTTGCAGCGATAAAGGCTGGTACTGCCCTTGAGATGCCCGCATCCGGCGGTATCTCCGATGCCGAAATCGTCGCGGCAGTGAAGGCGGGTGAACTCTCAGAAGACCTCCTCGATGATCGTGTGGAAGAGGTCCTTACGCTGATCGACCTCACCTCGACCTCAAACCCGCACCTTCCCCAGTACGAGGACGTTGAGGTCGATTTCGACACTCACCATTCCCTTGCTGTTCGCGCAGCCGAAGAGGGTGTTGTGCTTCTGAAGAATGAGGACCGCCTCCCCCTCAAAACTGGAACCAAAGTAGCCGTCATCGGTGACTTTGGCGACGTACTGCGGATTCAGGGCGCGGGCTCCTCAAGGGTGAACCCCACCCGAGAGATCTCGCCTCTTGATGCCCTGACCCAGGCCGGCCTCGAGGTTATGGGCTACGAGCCCGGCTACAAACGTCATGGGGGAACTTCGAAAGCAAGGATCCGCAGCGCCCTCAAGCTGGCCTCTGAGGCGGACAACATCATCCTCTTTGTCGGTCTCGATGAGTCGCTTGAGGCCGAGGCTCTGGACCGCCCCCACATGCGTATTCCCCGGGAACAGTTGCGTCTGGTCCACGAACTCCTCGTCGCGGGGCACCGGCCTATCGTCGTCCTCGTCGGCGGCTCCCCCATGGAACTACCATTCGCGGATCACGTGGATGCGATCCTCGCCGGATACCTCTCAGGCCAGGGCGGAGCAACCGCAATCGCTCGAATTCTCACGGGCATGACAAACCCCAGCGGAAAGCTAGCTGAAACCTATCCGGTTCGGTACGAGGACGTCCCCTCATCGACCACCTACACAAAGACTGAAGCAGCCTCTCTCCACAGCGAGAGCATCTACATTGGCTACCGCTACTTTGACAAGGTCGACGAAGTGGTTCGTTTCCCCTTTGGTCACGGACTGTCCTACACCCAGTTCACCTATAACTCGCTAGAAGTTAACAATGATGGAGTAACGGTCTCGGTAGCAAACACCGGCGAGGCTGCAGGAACAGAGACAGTGCAGGTCTACGCAGCCCCGGAGCACCATCAGGATTTCGTGGCTAAACAGCACCTGGTGGGATTTGCCCGAATCCACCTCGAGCCGGGTGAAAAGACCGCACTCCACATCCCATTCTCCGACCATGCCTTCAGCGTCTTTGACGTCGTCAGCGATGACTGGCGGATTCGCGGAGGCCGCTACGAGATACGAGTGGGGGCCTCTTCCAGAGACATCCGCCTTCGCGCGGACCACGTCGTGACCGGGGAGGAGTTCCCCCTCTACGAGGACTCAAAGGTAATCCCCCACTACCTTTCCGGGCACATCCACGGCGTCACAGACGAGGAGTTTGAAGTTCTGATGAACCGCGAGCTCCCCGAAACCTTTTGGACAGGGGAGGAACCTTTCGACCGTGAGTCAATCATTGCGCAGACTGTCGGACGCGGTGGACTGGCCGGGGCGATCGGGGGCTCCGTCAAACTCGCGGAAAGTTTCTTCAATGCGATCGGCAAACCGATGTGGGCGAACAACACCAACTTCGTCCTGGACATGCCACTTCGGGCCCTTCCACGTTTCTCCGATGGAGCATTCAGCGAGGCCTCACTTGAGGGACTGATCGAGATGCTTAACGGCGCCACTATCTCAGGGGTCCGCAAACTAGTTCAAGGCTTTAAGAGCCCGGGTGACCAACCCGCTTCAAACCCAGACCAGAGCAGGTAGGAAAGTAAGTCAGATGCCAACTCGAAAAGAAATCAAGGCCGAGGCGGTAGCGAAAGCAGCGGCGCTTCGAAGTGCAAAAGCAGAGCGCTCTGCTGAGTTAGCGGCAATGGAGCCTGCTGCACGAAAAGCCGCCCGGGCCGCAGACCGGGCCTCTGCCCAGGAAGCCAAGGCTTCTGAGAAAGCCCAGCGAAAGGCAGCCCGCGCGGGAATGAGCCGCAGTGCGCGCCGCGCAGACAAACGGCAGACCCGCATCACCCGAAAGGTCATCAATCGTCCCCACCGCGCAATCGGCTGGGGCGTGGTGGCAGCCATCGGTGTCCTGGCCATCGTTATCGCCACCCCGTACGTCAACGACATTTCTCGCCTGTTCCGCATCAATGCCGACTCGCAGACCCCAGCAGGGGTAGATGCCCGGGTCTACGGGCAGGCAGTTTCCCGCCAGATTGCCGACGAGGGCCTCGTCTTACTCAAGAACGAGGAACAGATTCTTCCCCTTCAAGAGGGCGCGGTGAATGTCTTCGGAATGGCTTCCTTCAAGCTGCGCTACGGCGGCGGAGGCTCGGGCGGCGCAGATCAGTCCCAGGCCATCTCCCTCTACGAAGCACTCGAGATGGAGGGAATC
>CAMFDH010000296.1 GCA_945949035.1 uncultured Actinomyces sp. | reverse complement strand
GAGGAACAGCCATGATTCCGGCGCTGGAGACA
This sequence comes from uncultured Actinomyces sp., assembly GCA_945949035.1. GTDB lineage: Bacteria > Actinomycetota > Actinomycetes > Actinomycetales > Actinomycetaceae > Scrofimicrobium. The sequence goes on along the minus strand of CAMFDH010000296.1, from coordinate 2,546 downwards.
TGGAAGTGCTCACTGGGCAGATCGCGCCGCAGCAATCCTTGGGCAAGAACGGATCGGCAAATGTTGCCCGTGCAAACTGTCAGAACCTGAAACACTAGTCACTTCCTCAACTTACGCACTACGACACTATGAACCAACACATTGGACGCAACCTAAACGCAGTTGCGCACATCTCATGCGAGTAGCTACTCAGCCTTGTTGTGGCCGCCCAGGATTGGCTGTGATCCGGCACTACCGGTAGCCCGACCCAGCGATCGCCTTGAGCGCGTCGAAGTCGACTTAGCTCCATCAGAGAGTTGCCTCCACGGAGTTCCGGGAACAGGTTCCACGTGAACATCACCGTAGGTGTAGGTGGCATAGCCGTAAGAATCCGGTCCCTTTTCAGGAACCATGGTCAGAACAATGCCCAGCACGCGGGCATCAATTGTCGAAAGAGTATTGAGAGCCGACTGCAGCTCCGGCTTCTTGGTCTTGCCAGCCGCCACAACCATCAGCACGCCACCGACACCCTTTGAAACAACCGCAGCATCGGTCACAACCAGGACCGGAGGGGCATCAACGATGACGTAGTCGAAGGAATCCTCAAGGGTGGCAAGAATTGCTTCCATCTCACTGGAGCCCAACAGTTCGCTGGGGTTCGGGGGACGGTGTCCCGAAGGAAGCACGTAAAGCTGACCGGTTGTGCCCCATGCCTGCAGTGCCACATCCAAAGTAACGCGACCGATGATGACATCGGTCAGTCCGACGCCACCTTCAATCCCAAACAGCTCCGCCACGCGAGGCTTACGAAGGTCCCCGTCAACCAGGCACACCGAAGCACCGGTCTCCGCCAGAGCAATGGCAAGGTTCGCCGCACTAGTCGACTTGCCCTCGGCAGCTCCAGCCGAAGTAATCACAAAGCTGTGGGGGTTGCCCTCAACCTTGAGGAACTGCAGGTTAGTCCGCAGCTGACGGAAGGCCTCAGCCCTGGGACCGCGGGGATCATCCTGGACAAGAAGAGGTCGCTCCGCAGCCTTGGGGTCACGGATGATCCCACCAAGGATGGGAATCTGCGTCATGTGCGCGACATCCTGCTTGCCGTTAACACGAACATCAAGAACGGAACGCAGAACCGCTACTCCCAGACCCAACATCAAGCCCAGAAGCACACCGAGCGTCAGGTTGCGCGGCACATTCGGGCTAATGGGAGCGGCGGGAACAGCTGCCGGCTGAACTATGTCAATCTGGACTCGGGCGGGGGAACCCTCGCTAGGCTTCTCAAGCTGATTGGTGATGACATCAACGAACACGCTACTTGTGGTGTTGGCAATTTCTGCTGCGAGCTCAGGGTCTGAGTTAGTCGCGGAAATATCGATCAGCACACTGTTGGTGGGCGAAGATGCAGAAACACGCGAGGAAATCTGACCCGCGGTCATTCCGTTTCCAAGCTCTTCGGCAACCGCGTCCATGACAATGGATGTGTTGACTACATCTACGTAGCTGGTCACTGCCTGTCGTGCAAAGTTGGTTCCCTGAGCCATCTCACCAACGGAGGCATCCCCGGTGCGAACCGAAACGAAAAGTCTGGACTTGGACTGGTACTCCGGGGTCCGGGTCAGTGTCCATCCTGCAGCTGCCACCGTCGTCAGTAACGTAATGACAAGGATAAGAACCCAACTTCTACGGAAGATCCTCAAGTAGTCCTGGAGTTCCAAAATTCTGTTCCTAACGGTTACGGCAGAAGTGCTGTCGCCAGCGGCGAGGTAGTCCAGTTGCCCAGTATACGGTCACTGAGGGCCTATAGTCCCTGGGGAACCTCTATGAACTACGTCCCGTCACACGGGTCTATCCCGTCAACAAAACGCTACCGTCCATAAGTTCTGGCACCAGGTTTGCAGGGTTGCACCGCAAGCATTACACCCCGCGCCAAGTGCGGACAGGCTACTCAGCCTGCACTCTCAACTTCACGTGTGAACGCCGGTCGATCATCAGGTTCAGTCTGAATCAACTGGTCCCAAATTTCTCGTGAGAGTTCAGCTTCAGAAAGCCCCACAACATCCGCGTGAGAGATCTTCTCGTGGAAGGGGTTCGAGTCAACCTCAGCAATGCCATGCAGGTCTTCGTGCAGCTTCTCTCCCTCACGCAGACCTGTGAAGTGGATTTCGACCTGCTTTCCAGACAGGGCAATCATCTTCTCAGCCACATCCAGGATCTTTACAGGCTCACCCATATCCAGAATCAATACTTCACCAGTGCGACCAATCGCCCCGGCCTGCAGAACCAACTGGCAGGCTTCTGGAATGGTCATGAAGTAGCGGGTGATTTCTGGGTGAGTCACTGTCAGTGGCTTACCTTCTTCAATAAGACGGCGGAATGTTGGCAGCATCGAGCCACGGCTTCCAATGACATTACCGAACCGAACAGACAGGTAGCGCAGGCCACTTTCAGACCCGGCCCAAGAAGTTAGCCTCTCAGCCACCCTCTTAGAAAGACCAAGAACACTGGTTGGGTTGGCAGCCTTATCGGTTGAAATGTTGATCAGAACCTCAACCCCCGCCTTACGGGAG
>CAMFDH010000295.1 GCA_945949035.1 uncultured Actinomyces sp. | reverse complement strand
ACAACGTCGGGGCGACAGGATTCGAACCTGCGACCTTCCGGTCCCAAACCGGACGCGCTACCAAGCTGCGCCACGCCCCGAGGCCTGACCACACCGTTTGACCGGTTTGATCACAGCAATGCTACGCACTGCCGTCGATCATCATACCGATAGTTGACTGAAAGCCTGACATTAGAAATGGCCGGGTAAGTCACATGGTCAGGGTTGCTCTGTGCCCTAGAACTTGAAGTCGACGGCAGCCCTGGCACTGACAACCGCGCGGATCTGCTTGACGACCTCTAGGTGAGCGGGGTGAACGGCGTAGTTCTGCAGCGCTTCTTCGTCCTCGAAGTCAACCACCAGGCCGAAGTCCCAGTTCTCTTCATCATTCATGCAGTTCGGACCCGCCTGCAGATCGATGATCCCGGGAACCACGCCAACCAGGGCGCGCAGTTCGGCTGAGAGTCTCTCTGCCACGTCTTCACGAATGGCGTTCGAGCCGAGCTTGTCACCTGAGATCTTCCACATGACCACATGTCGCAGCATGTTCTACCCCTCTTCTAATTGGACTTCCTCAACTCTACTGCTCCCCCAAAAGCAACTGAAATCACCGTTGAAGAAGGCGTCGAGGAAGCTGGCTTTCGGGTTTTCTTTTGGCTCTTTGGGGCCTTGCCGGCGCTGAGGTTGAGGGTGTGGTCGGCTAGAAACAAGGAACCCGCATCCATGTCTCGGATGCGGGTTACCTAACTAGCTGCTGGGAGGAAGTGACTACTCAACTTCAGGAAGCAAAGCCAGCAGGTCATCGGCTGCCTGCTCAACTGCTCCGTGGTGGAACTCTGCAGCACGTTCCTTGGCTGCGATGAGGCCCGAGCGGTACACCTTCTCAAAGTCACCGTAAGGGAAGCTATAGGTGCCCTTTTCACCGTAGGAACCGCCAACCTTGATCCCCAGGTGCCACTTGCCGAAGCCTTCCATTCCATGTTCGTGAATGTAAGCATTCTGGGCCTCAGTGTCCGGGTTGATCTCAGTCCACTCGCCGTGCTTGTCATTGACGAACTTGCCGTCCTCGATCAGCTGGCGTGCGTACTCAACGGCCTCGCGGTTTGCATCAATCGACATACTCTGTCTCCGTTCTCAAGAACTATTGGTCCTAACCATTACAGTGTACTTCCCACAAAGGAACAGTCCGATCTAAGTTTCCCGGACGAAGAGGTCCGTTGGGACCACTCCCCTAGTGAGCGTTGTTCCGGCCGCAAGAGTACCCTGGAAGGAAGATACAGCCCCAGGACCAAGTTCAGCATCTGCCCCCAAAAACTGGCGGAATGAACCAGAAGCTGGTCCGCAGTCAACGAGAGGTAGAAGAGAAATGTCCCAAGAAGAGATTCCCCTGGAAGACGTAAGTTCTGAGCCGACCAAGTGCGCTTGCGGCAAGCATCACGGCGAAGGCCACGGTCATGGTGAAGGCCACGGAGAAGAACACGGTTGCCGTTGCGGTGGTCACGGTCACGGACATCCCCACGAACACGGTCACGGTCATGGGCACGGACATCATCATGGACACGGCCACGGACACGGCGCAGGTCGGGGTTGCCCCTGCCGTGGAGGACATGGCCACGGGCACGGGCACTCATACGATGTCGAGTTTGCCTATGAGGGCGAAGGCGATGAGGTGGAAGAGTTCTACCACCCCCACATGATGCGCCGGGCCCCCTTCCACCGTGTCCCACTGCCTGCAAAGCTGCTCGTTGGAGCCCTTGCAATCGGCGACCTCGCACTAAAGGTGGTTGCGATTCGCCGGGCCATCCAGCGTCGTGATGAGGCGTGGATTCTGCCGCTGGCACTGGTGAACTCGGTTGGCATTCTGCCCACCGTTTACCTTTCAACCCATGGCAAGGTCACCGACAAGTGACCCCAGATTTCCCCTCAGCCCCCGGGCCAGAGGTTCGTCTAGCCCGGGCGGATGAGGCCAGGGAGATCGCTCAGCTCTACTCGGATGCATTCACGGCTGATCCGGCATGGACTGCAATCGTGCCGAACGAGCGACTGCGTCGTATGGCCATTCGTTCCGGTTTCCTTTCGGAACTGAAACGTGGCAGCTACAACTACGTCGATGTTGCGGTTGACGAGGACGGCCATATCCTTGGCGCCCTCAACTACCACCCGCCCGGGGTACACACCCCGCGAATGCCGGCTTGGCACAGGTTCGTCTACAAGATTGCCGAACGCATCCTCCCCTCAACCAGGCGCGGCATTGTCCACGACCATGCCGTGCATGCCCGCCGCCCCGAGGGGCCGCACTGGTACTTCCGAGATCTGGTGACCTCGCCAAGAGCCCGCAACCGGGGTATCGGCACAATGCTGTTGAAGAATCGGTTAGCCGAAGTCGATAGAGACCCGCTTCCTGTCTTCCTTGAGTCCACAACCGAAGGAAGCAAGCGCCTCTACGAGCGCTATGGGTTTGAGCATGTGGCCAATGTGACCGCAATTCCCGGGGGAACTGTGTTCATCATGATTCGGCCCGCTCAGACTCCGCGGGGCTAGAAGCCAAATGGCTCTGTTGCAAAGATTGGCGGCAGTCAGAGGTAGGCTGTCGCTCTGCGCCGA
>CAMFDH010000294.1 GCA_945949035.1 uncultured Actinomyces sp. | reverse complement strand
TCTTGCCGTCACCCTCAACCATGGTCACCGCCACCCCGATATCCCCGACGAAGGCGGTATCAAAGGTGTCGATGCCCGATGCCATCAGGCTGCGCCGAATTGAATGTGAGTTCGGGCCGGTCCCCAGCGGAGAAGCCAGGAACGTCCTCACCCCCTGGCGGCGAGCGCCCTCGGCAATGATGAACCCACCTCCCGGTGATGAAACAGCCGAGCTAGCCCGCACCTGGTCGCCCTCGGACGGTACCTTCTGAACATTCAGGGTTACCGCAAGGTGAACTGCTGAGGTCGAGACCAGTTTCCCTTCCGCCTTCAGCGGGAGGCCCGCGACCGGTCGACGGAGGGAACCCGAGAACTGGTTGCCTTTGTCGTCAACGAATCCGTAGGGTCCTGCTGGCCTCACTGCTGAACCACAATCGGGACGATTACAGGGCGACGACGCAGACGTCTGGAGACCCAGCGACCCAGGGTGCGGCGAAGCGTCTGCTGCAACCTGTGGGTGGAGACGTTTCCGGGCGCCGCTGTGTCACGAAGCGCCTTGGCAAGTTCAGGGCGAATCTCATCAAAGATCTCGTCCTCCTCCGCAACGCCAACCGCGCGAACCACGGGATCGGAGAGGACCATTCCCGAGTCCTTGTCGACGACCGCGTAGACCGTAATCAAGCCTTCAGATCCGAGGACGACGCGCTCGGCCAACTCATCCTCGGAGAGATCACCGATCGATGAACCATCGACGTAGACCAGTTCATTCGGGACCACACCCGCAATATGGGTCTTGCCGTTCTTCAGGTCAATCACCACACCGCCCTCGGCGAGGACGACGTTCTGCGGATCAACCCCCGTCTTCACTGCCAGTTGGCCGTTCGCGACTAGGTGGCGAATCTCGCCGTGCACAGGCAGGACGTTCTTCGGTTTGATGATGTTGTAGCAGTAGAGCAGTTCACCCGCGGAAGCGTGCCCGGAGACGTGAACCTTGGCATTGCCCTGGTGCACCACCTTTGCGCCGAGCCCGGTGAGGTCGTTGATGACCCGGTAGATCGAGCTCTCGTTACCCGGGATCAGACTGGAGGCGAACACCACCGTGTCGCCCGGGCCGACCTCGATGGAGTTGTGGTCGCCACGCGCAATGCGTCCGAGGGCAGCCATAGGTTCACCCTGTGAACCCGTCACCATGTAAACCCGATCGCGCCTAGGCAGACTGTTGACCTCACTGAGTGGTGCCACGACGTTTTCGCCGGTGTCCAGGTAGTCGAGTTCATCGGCGATTCGCATGTTGCGTTCCATGGACCGACCGACGAAAGCAACCTTTCGCCCGGTCTTCTCGGCAGCCTGAAGGACCTGCTGAACGCGGTGAATGTGTGAGGCAAATGAGGCCACGATGATGGCCCCCGGTGTCCCCTCAAACGCCTTCTCTAGCGCCGGACCGATCTCAACCTCGGAGGTAACGAAACCCGGAACCTCAGCGTTGGTGGAGTCGACCAGGAAGAGGTCGACTCCCTCTTCACCGAATCTGGCGAACGAACGCAGGTCCGTGAGTCGCCCGTCGATGGGCAGCTGATCCATTTTGAAGTCGCCGGTGGCGAGGACGGTTCCGGCAGCCGTGCGGACAAAGATTGCCAGGGCGTCAGGAATCGAGTGGTTGACCGCCACGAACTCAGCTGAGAAGGGCGCCAGTTCAACAACATCGCCCTCACTGACCACGTGGAGGTACTTGGTGGGCAGGCGGTGTTCCTGCAGCTTTGCTTCCACCAGGGCCAGGGTGAGTCGAGAACCGTAGATGGGAATATCGGGACGTAACTTCAGAAGATACGGGACGGCACCGATGTGGTCCTCATGACCGTGGGTGAGGAGGAGGCCGACGACGTCATCGAGGCGGTCGGCGATGTAGCCGAAGTCGGGAAGGATGAGGTCGACGCCCGGCTGGTGGTCTGAGGGAAAGAGGACGCCGCAGTCAATCAGCAGCAGCCTGTCTTTCGTCTCAAGCACAGTCATGTTCCGGCCGACTTCACCGAGTCCCCCCAGGGGCACCACCCTGAGGGTGTGCTTACCTACCGGACCCGGCTCAGAGAGATGCTTGTAAAGGTTATTCATGACACCAGCATGCCACGTTGGAAGCCGGGTGCGTAACACCCCCGGCCGCTAGTCGAGGGCTGCAAACCAGAGGTGCTCGACGACCTCTCCGACCCCGGTGTCAGCGCCCCTGCGCACTCCAACCGGAGCGAACCCGGCCTTCTGGAAGAACCGCACGCGATCCTGGTCCTCACCGACGATCCACACCACCATGCCGGGAACCCCCTGGGGGCGCAGGATATCCGCGATTGCCGCGAGCAGGCGTGAACCGTGTCCAACGCGACGGTGTGACGGTGCGACCTCAAAAACGAGGATCTGAGCCGAACTGGTGGGGACCTCAAACGGAAGTCCCGGGACCACCCCTCCGGGTGCCCCTTCGTCCTCAGCGACGGCAAACGCGGCGAACCCGACGACTTCACCTCCGTCAGTGGCGACCAGCACCCCGCGCTTCTGCGCGTCCCCCATGGCGATGGTTGAGTTCCAGGTCGCCTCTATATCCAGTTGGGACAGCTGGCTG
>CAMFDH010000293.1 GCA_945949035.1 uncultured Actinomyces sp. | reverse complement strand
CAAGAACCCCGTAGATAAACACCGGCAGACACAGGATCAAGCCGAAGCACTGGAAGCCCTGCACACCGGAGTAGCTGAGTACGGGTCGAACTGTTCGGAAAAACCAGGAGCTTGGGTGGATATAGACAACCCCGGCTGGGTGCCTTCCGAGGGGGAGGCGATTCTTATGTGCAATGGGTGCCCCGTGTTCGACCTGTGCAAGAGGTACGACGAGGCGGCTCAGCCGAAGTTTGGCGTATGGGCTGGGAAAATGAGAGGAGAAGAGTTACTATGACACATTCGTTTTTCAATGAGTATACCCGCCGGGGTTTGAACGGAGGCTTCAGGTGGATGCTCGTGGCACTAGTTTCTTCGATGCCTGAGAAAGCCCTACGGCGCGGGGTGCTGGCTATGGTGGACGTGTTCGGGGCAGAAGCAGATAGGGTCGTAGAAGAGCAGATGTCCGGTTCGCTGGACGAGGAGGACGGGTACTGTGAGCACTCGCAAGACCTTATCGACATCTTCCTCCAAGTTTCTATGCACGCGGAATACCGTACTGTGGATACCCAGGACGAATTGTCCGAGGTGGAGGCTGAGAAGATTCGAGCTGCGTTGTCAGACGAAGATGACGATGAATATGGAGCCCCCATCACAGAGGAAGAGATTGATGCATTTGCCCGGTTCATGAACTCGAAGTTCGATGACCTGGAAGGTGTGCTAGACTCAGAGCCGAAGACTGAAACCAACACTACAGAGGAGGACAACAATGACCGCTGAAAAGACTGAAGAGAAGAAGACCCCCCGCAAGACCACGGCGAAGAAACCCGCAACGATTGCCGAGGCGCTCGCCGCATTCCAGGCTGACCTGCCGTCGGTGACACTGGACGGGGAGAACCCCCACTTCAAAAGCAAATTCGCGACACTTGCCAACATTACGCACACTGTACTCCCGAGGTTGAATGAGTACGGTATCGCGTTCAGCGCCACACCACAGGTTGGAGAGCACGGCTTCGTGATGGAAGCACACCTGTTGCACGAGTCCGGTGAAAAGCTCTCAGCCTCGTTCCCGATCACGGAAACCAACCCGCAGAAAGTCGGATCGGCAGTCACCTACTTCCGCCGGTACGCTCTCGCTGCACTCACTGGAGTAGTTGCCGATGCAGACGACGACGGGAACACCGCCTCGTTACCGCCGAAGCCCACTGCTACCAGCCGAAAGATCGAAGCTGCTAAGCAGAAGGCCACCCCTGCGAAGGCGGCAGGTGATGACTACCGGGAGAAGATCCGGGTGGAAATCATCGAAAACACGGAAGACTCCCGAACCGCCCAGGAAGTGAACGACCTCAACGCGAAGCTGAAGAAGGAGAACTCGAAGACCGGGTTCAAGGAACTTTACGAGGCACTGATCCGAGGCGAAATCGCATGACACGGGAGACGCTCACACTTCGCGAGCACAACAACCATGGCCGGGACGGGGAACGGGAGTTTTCTCTACAAGAGGCGGATGAGGTGGACATACGAACCGTTATTGTACATGCCTGGAACCGAGCACACGATGATTCATGTGTTTATGTATCCCTAAAAGACGGAGAGGGTGACTTACTCAACATCGTTGTTGATCGGGAAATGTTCGTTCGAGGGTTGTTACACACCTTCCCAGAGCTGAAGCGAGCCGATGGCTGATAAAAAGCGGGAGCCAGCACTCCGCGTAAGAGCCAGCGGGCTTAAAGGTAGCGGTTATGCCTTACCCACGAGACCCGACGAAAACGGGAAACCGCAGATCGTTCCTGGATGCACTACGGTGCTCGGAGCGCTGGCGAAGGACGGGATTGTGGATTGGGCAGTGGCAAATACGGCAGCTTACGCGGCAGCTAATGTTGACCAACTCTTGAAGAGGACAGAAACCCAGGGCTTCCACATGCTTCGTTGGTACACCAAGCGAATGAAGCCGGAGAAGTTTGACAACCCGTCCGTGGATATTCTTGACTATTCCAACGGCGTGCTTGACGACCTTGCAAACCTCGGTTCCAGGGTTCACGAGTTCGTAGAGGACTATCTCAACGATAACTTTCTCCCCGATCTTGTACGACCGGAGCAAGTTCAGATGGCCGAGCAATTCATTGACTGGGTTGAAGGCCGGGAGATCGAAGTTCTGGGGACAGAGATAACAGTCATCGGAGCCACTGGAGCGGGACTCCCGTACGCAGGAACCTTTGACATTCTGTGCCGGATGGATGGCGAGACATGGCTCATCGACACGAAGACGAGCAGAAAAGTCCACCAGACCCACCTCGGACAGCTTGCCAGTCTTGGTGCCGCTCAGTCAATGATCGTAGAGGTATCGGAAGGGAGTGAAGGCGCAGCGGAGTACAAGGGTAAATGGTACGCAGAGAAGCCACTGCAAGGCATTCAGCGCTATGGAATACTGCAAATCAGGCCCGACGATTTCGACCATGAGGGTAACCCAATCTCGGCCTTCTGTAAGTTGAAGGAAGTGCCGCAGGATGTGATAGACTCAGCGTGGAAGCTCTTCGAGGGAGCACTCATCGCGAGACATGCGGAGCGAGAACTGAAAGACCTGGAGAAGAGAGGAGTGACTGTTGAGTGACTACT
>CAMFDH010000292.1 GCA_945949035.1 uncultured Actinomyces sp. | reverse complement strand
CCTGATCTATCCTCGGGAGCCCGAAGGGATCCTTTGGACAATGTTTGTTGAGATCAGTATAGTCGACGCACATGCGCCAATCCACTTTATTCTTTTTGAGTACAAGAACAGGGTTGGCTAACCACTCGGGATGTAACACCTCTCTAATAAATCCAGCCGCGACCAAGCGAGCTAACTCGGCGCGAATGGCCTCTCTCTTGTCGGGCGTGAAACGACGTAGCTTTTGCCGGATCGGCCTCGCCTGGGGATAGACCTTCAGTTTGTGCTCGGCCAGTTCTCTTGGGACTCCCGGCATATCCGCAGGTTGCCATGCGAATACGTCTCGGTTATCTTGCAGGAACTGGACGAGCGCGCTTTCCTATTTGTCATTCAAACTGGAGCTGATGATGGCCGTCTTGCGCTCATCAGCGAACCCCAGGTTGATTCGCTTGGTTTCTTCAGTCGGCCGCATAGAGGTCGCGGCCTGAGCTTCGTTTGCCGGTACTGCAAGGTCCTCCTCAGGCTTAGAGTTCGCCAGTGTAGAAGGAACCGTTGACGGCTTGGTGGTGAGGGCTGCTTGGATGGCCACTCGGAAACATTCTGCGGCGCCTTGGAAGTCGGCGCGCACAGTTATGATTCCTTGCGGTCCTGGCATCTTCAGTATCATGTACGTGTAATGCGGAATGGCCATGAATTTTGCCAATCCCGGCCTCCCGATGATGGCGTTGTACCCGCAGTCGAAGTTCGCCACTTCGAACCTCAGGAACTCGGTTCTGTAGTTCTCCGGAGTTCCGAAGGTGACCGGCATGTAGATGTGGCCCAGCGGGTATTCTCCTTCAGTCGGCACGATGCCGAAGAAAGGAGTGTCTGACTCGTGGAGCTCTTTGAGGTGAACTCCCAAGCCTTGGAGTGTCCGGGGGAAGGTGACGTTGATGCTGCTCCCCCCGTCCACTAGCACCTTCTTCACCCGGCTCTCTCGGATCACCGGATCGACGAGGAGCGGGTATTTGCCTGGGTGGTCGAAGTTGAGCCATTGATCCTCCCGAGTGAAAGTGATCGGGTGCTCCGACCACCGGTATGGGGCGGGAGGACCGGTGGTCGCCACCAGTATCTGGCGGTCGTTGAGCTTTTGTTGTCTTTTGTTCTCCTGCGACCCATGTCCGCCGAAGATGACGTTGACCTCCCTGTCAACGCGCGGGAAAGCTCCTCCTCCCCCCTCCTCCGGCTGATGGGGCTGTCGTGGTTCATCTGGTCCTCCCCTCGGCGGAGGAGGTGGTAGAGGTTGGAAGGGTCGGCCGTGCCCGACGGAGTGCTTGAAGTCCCGGCAGTTACGAAGAGTGTGGCGCATGTCCTTGTGGTACGGGCACTGGGCGTCGAGGATGTCGTCCAGCGTGCGCTCGCCTCCGCGAGGTCCTCCTCGGGCGCGAGAGGCAGGTGGTCCGGCGGCGTGTACTTCTTCGCGAGGCCTCTTCTCCCAGCGTTTGTCGGGTTGCTGGTTCGCGTCGCGTCGTGGTGCTGCCGGTGCGGGCTTTGCTCCTCCGATGAGGTCCTGGGCCCGCTCGTCGGCGGTGATGTAGAGGTCGGCTTCCCGGAACAGCTCCTCGGAGGTAGTCGGCGCCTTCTGTAGTATGGCTCGGACGAAAGCCGAGTCATTGGATCCTCTGTAGAAGTCCTCGATCACGGCCGCCTCCGTGACCTCGGGGATACGATTTCTCATGGTCTGGAACCTTTTGAGGTACGACCGGAGAGTTTCGTCCCCCCGGCGCTTGATGGATTTGAGGTCCCATGGTTGCGCCGGTTTGTCGGAGAGGGACTGGAAGTTGGCGGTGAAGCGTCGACTGAAGTCGCCCCAGTCGTCGATGCAGTGTCGGGGTAGATGTCGCAGCCATTGCAGCGCGTCTTGCCCAAGGACAATGGGTAAGTACGCGGTCATCACGTCTTCGGACGCCCCGGCAGCTCGAGCAGCGGTGGTGTAGACGGCTAGCCAACCCCCTGGATCCTGCTTAGGTTCATATTTGTCGACATTGGATACCTTGAAGTTGGGAGGCCATTGGATGGCCCTAAGGCGCGGAGTAAGGGCGGATACTCCGCACGTGTCCTCCTGTCGTCGGGGATGACGTCTGTCCCGGGGAGGGGAGTGGCGGTGGTGGTTCCTCGACCGTCCCCGGGTGGTTCCACCAGTTGAAGCTGTTGCCGACTCAGTTCGGGTGGCCTGGCTTTGAGTCGGGAAGCCATGATCTCGGTCATACTCCTCCCGACGGCGAATTTCGTTCTCGTGCCGCCGTTCGCGCGAAGCATTGATAGAGCTTCGCGCGTCTCGGCGACTGTTGATGGCGTGTCGCAAATCGTTCGGCGGGTGAGCGAGCGGTAGAAGATGGTTGGCTGCCTGAGTGAACAGGCGTCGGTATCCCTCGGCGTCGGGAGTCCGAGGAAGTCCGTCAGCTATCCGAGCTAGAACGCCTCCGACTTCGCTCGGCGTGTTCATAGCTCGGGCGAAGTCGGGGTTCAGGTTGCGCCCGAAGAGCGGATTCTCCCGGCGTTGCCTTGCATCTTGCTCGGCTTGCTCCTGAGTCCGTCGGCGATCACGTCGTCGGGAGTTCCTTCGTTCCCTGAAGACGCGTTCTTCC
>CAMFDH010000291.1 GCA_945949035.1 uncultured Actinomyces sp. | reverse complement strand
TGACCAGTAGGCGCACCTCATCGAGGTCGACCAGTTCAATGCGTCGAACCCCGTCGGGGATGATCTCGGGGAACTCCGCAACTGCCGCCTGACCGGTCAGGTTGGCCAGTACCCGAACCGTGCGCTCGATGACGTCCTCGAGAGATTCAACCGACTCAAGCTGTGCAGCGAGTAGCGCACGGTTCCGTGCCACCTGGGCGGTGGAGAGGTCAAGGTAGTCAACGAAAATGCGGTAGCCGGCTTCCGTGGGGATTCTTCCGGCGGAAGTGTGGGGCTGACGGATCAGACCGCCCTCTTCCAACGCGGCCATGTCATTGCGGATGGTGGCGGAGGAGACGCCGGTGACATATGAGCTGGCGACCGTCTTTGAGGACACGGGCTCTTTGCTGTTGACGTACTCGATGACGATGGCGCGTAGGACCTGAAGGCGCCGCTGCGAACTCGACACCACTCACCTCCGTACTGCAAACCCGGTGTCACTCGCGACCTGCGAGTGCTAATCCATCAAGCCTATCGCTGGGCGGGGCCCGAACATAGGTGGGGGCGTTCACTCCCAGCCAAGAAGGACCCGGGTGACGTAGTCGGCCAGCAGTCGCCCTCGAAGCGTGAGGATAATTCGGCCCTGACCCACTGCTTCCTCCTGAATCAGCCCCTCCTCGGTGAGTCGCGAAACGGACTGCAGTGAGACATCAGGGGGGATTTCAACGCCGAGGTCGGTGCGAACTCCAAGCATGACGGCCTCGACCCTGCGGTCTTCCGCAGAGAGGTTCTCTCCGGCAAACCCCGGGGAAACCCCCTGTTCCAAACGCCCCGCATAGGCACGGGGATGCTTGACGTTCCACCAGCGTTGCCCGCCCACGTGCGAGTGGGCTCCCGGTCCGTACCCCCACCAGTCCCAGTCCTGCCAGTAGGCAAGGTTGTGGGTGGAACGGGTCCGCGGTGAAGTTGAGAAGTTCGAGATCTCGTACCAGTGGTATCCGGCCTCACCCAGGAGGGCGTCAGCGAGCTCATACTTTTCTGCATCGAGGTCCGGGTTCGACGGAGGGATGAGGCCGGCTGCGAGCTCGCGACCCATCTTGGTGCCCTCTTCGATGATGAGAGAGTAGGCGCTGATGTGATCGGGCTTTAGTGCTATCGCCTGCCTCAGGGAGGTCTCCCAATCGGCCAGGCTCTCTCCGGGCGCGCCATAAATGAGGTCCACTGAAACCTGGCAACCGGCGGCCTGGGCTGCCGTTACCGCCACGGGGACGTTTGCGGGGTTATGGGTGCGGTCCAAGACCTTGAGGACGTGGCTCACGCCGGACTGCATTCCGATGGAGAAGCGATTGATTCCGACCTCGGCAAACTGCCGGGCCCGTTCCTCATCGAGGGTTTCCGGGTTGGCCTCCAGGGTCACCTCAGCATCTGCGGCGATGCCGAAGTGGCTTCGCAGCGCAGCGAGGATGCGCCCTATCGAACCGGGCGACAGCAGTGAGGGGGTTCCCCCTCCAAAGAACACGGACTCAAACGGACGTCCGTCCCATCCGCCCTCCCCCAGCACCCTGGCGCTAAGTTCAATCTCACGAACCACCGAGTTGGCGTAGGTTTCGAGGTCGGCCCCCTCACCGAATCCCGTCGTGTAGGTGTTGAAGTCGCAGTAGCCGCAGCGCACGGTGCAAAAGGGGACGTGAACGTAGGCTGCCAATGGCGATTGGGTCTGCCCAGGGACTGCTCTTTCAAGTGAGCCGTCCTCGGACCAAACCACGCCCTCAGGTTGGTGGGGCACTAGTTGCCCTTTTCCGAGGTCGGCCGTGGCACGCGCAGGGCAGTGATGTCCCAGGAGGGTCGACCGGCCTCCTGACCCCGCTTTTCAAAGTGGGTTTCTACCCGTCCCTCGAACCTCGGTGAAAAGGTCGGCTGGCCGGTGTCATCGCGGTCCTCGAGGACGAAGTCCGGTGCAGCCGACATCACCTCGAGCATCTGTTCGGCGTAGTTCTCCCAGTCCGTTGCCATGCGCCACACGCCACCGTCTTCAAGGAGGCGCGCCACCACGGGGGTGAAGGGAAGTGAGATGATCCTGCGTTTGTGGTGTCGAGCCTTACGCCAGGGGTCGGGGAAGAAGGTCCACACCTCATGCACCGTTCCCTCTTCGAGGAGGAAGGGCAGAGCCTGCTGGGCGTCGGCCTCGATAACACGAATGTTTGTCAGTCCCTGCTTCGCCGCGGTAACAGCCAGACGTGCCACCCCGGGGGTCCACACCTCAAAGGCAAGAAAGTCGAACTCGGGATGCTCGGCAGCGTAGGCGACGACCTGTTCCCCACGGCCCGAACCGATCTCAACGAAGAGGGGGGCCTGACGTCCAAAGGTGGCCTCGACATCAAGGCGGAAGTCTTCGGCAACTGTGGTCTCACCGATGCCCCGCGGCACCTCGATGACGAAGTCATCGTGGACCTGGGCGAACTGCGCCTCAAGTGAGGGGTTCAGGTCCCGCACACGTCGCGTGAACGACTTGGTGCGCGCCATGAAGACACCCTTCGGGGCAGCCTCACCCCCGGGGGTCTTCACGCTCACTTCTTCCCCGTCGGCGCATCTGAGGTCAGGGCCGCAATGAAGGCTTCCTGGGGCACTTCGACGCGCCCGATGGACTTCA
>CAMFDH010000290.1 GCA_945949035.1 uncultured Actinomyces sp. | reverse complement strand
GTCGCTTGCCAAGACGGTCAGCGGTGACGTTATCACTGCTGCTTGCGCTGCCTTAGCGGAGTTCATTTACTAGCGTCAGGAGCATTCGCTCTTCTTTGTGCCTTCTGTGCTGCGCGAACCACCAAGGGGATGCAGTAGCGCAGCACACAAAGCACAAAGAACGTCGCTGCAGGGATTCCGTAGAGTCCGTAGAGCTTCTCATCAGCAGGTGCCGCCGAGGATAGCGTCCAACAAAAGCTCTCCGCTCCCATGACTGTGAATGCTAGACAGTTCGCGAGCACGCCGATGATATAGGCAAAAACAGGCAGAAATACGAAGAACGTGAGCGGAGACTTAATCGGTCTTCTTCTAGTGGTGATACCCACCACTACTGGCACAAGTACGAGTCCCGGCAAATAAAGCCACCAAAACACAAACGTCCAATAAGTCAGTACCAACAAAACCAAGACGCTGGCCCCCAGTGCAGTCGCCTGGTAAAGGGCCTCACGAAACGACTGCCTGAAGTCTGACCGTTCGACGCTGCCGAAAAAGGCACCCGACGTGCGAGGCTCGGCAACGCTCGGCGCCGCCCGCTCATCGCCCAGTCCCCTCATGCTTTCCAACATACGGCAGGTCATCCGCATCCGCATCCGCATAAAACTGGAATAGCGGAGAGGAACACTACACGTCTTGCTTCCCTGCGGGCTCTTTCTCAGTTGCCATGCTAGGCGTGGGGCGGTCTGAATCTCTACAGGCCATCCGACAGGTCAGCGGGGAGGCCCTTCGCGTGCAAAGTTCCCGAATCAAACAAGGTCTTGACCCGAACGCCGCCTTGGCACTCATTCTTTTGACCTCTTACCTGGGGTAACACGCACCCGAAGGAGGTAGTTTCGTGGCGAAAGACGGCACCAACCGAGGCGGACGCCGCGTTAGGGCTGGCGCTAAACCAGACGCTTTGAATGACAAGATCCAGGCTGGGCGCCCGGCAACACGGATGAGCGTTCCTGATCTTGACCCGTTCAACTTTGAGGGCGTAGACGCTGGGGACGGTGCGATCCTCGCGGGCGAACCAAGGCCAGAGCCTTCTAGTTACCTGTCTGCTGAGCAGCGCGATGGCAAACCGCTCGGCGCTGACTTGGTGTACCGAGAAACCTGGGATTGGTTGGATCAACGCGGCTGCACCACTTTTGTGGCTAAGCGGCTGATTGAGGCTTACGCCCAAGCATTCGCCCGCTACGTGCAGTGCGAGGAAGCGATCTCCAAGTTCGGCCTCCTCGGCAAGCACCCAACCACCGGGGCGGCCATCGCTTCACCCTTCGTTGCCATGTCGCAGTCATTTGGTAAGCAGGCGAACGTGTACTGGTACGAGATTTACGAGATCGTCCGCGCCACCTGCACCACTGATTTCTCTGGTTCAACGCCAGGCGACGACATGATGGAAAAGCTCCTCCAAGCCCGCAGCTAACCGCAAGCGACACACTCTCTTTTTGCAGCATCCCAAGCATGGGGTGCTGTTTTTGTTTACCCCCATTTTTCAACCCTTTGAAAGCGAGAACCTTTGATGCCAATAGTCAAAACTGCCGAAGCTGTGTGT
Source organism: uncultured Actinomyces sp. (assembly GCA_945949035.1). Taxonomy (GTDB): domain Bacteria; phylum Actinomycetota; class Actinomycetes; order Actinomycetales; family Actinomycetaceae; genus Scrofimicrobium. Next base: position 1,066 of record CAMFDH010000290.1, on the reverse strand, counting down.
ATAGGCCACCCCGACAAGTTGTGTGACTTGATTGCCGACCAGATCCTTGACGACATCCTCTGGGAAGACAAGACTGCCCGCGTCGCCGTAGAGGTCCTCGCTGCCGGTCGAACAATCACAGTCGCTGGGGAAATCACCACGACCTGCCACCCACACATTCGTGACTCGGTGCGCGACGGACTGCGACAAGCCGGATACGAACCCGCAAAGTTCAGGGTTCGCTTGCGGGTGCGCCGCCAATCCCCAGACATTAACGCTGGCGTCACCACTTCACTGGAAGCACGCGCGGGTGATGAGTCGGCGTTTGCTTTGCAGGGCGCTGGCGACCAAGGCACCGTTTACGGCTACGCCACCAGTGAGACGAAAGAAATGCTGCCGCTACCACTGGTGTTGGCCCGCGACATTTGCCGCCGCCTGGACAAAGCCCGCAAGGACGGCCAGATCAAAGGCATCAAGTCTGACGGGAAAGCCCAAGTAAGCGTCACTTACGACAATGCCGGGCGTGCAGTGGAAGTGTGCGCGGTTGTCGTGTCGGTTCATCACGACGCGGACAAAGACTTAGAGGAACTGGCGCGTGAGGTGAAGACCCTCGTGGTCGCCCCAGCCTGCGAACCTCACCTGCCAACCGCCGAAAACGCTCACATTCTGGTGAATCCGTCGGGCAAGTTCACGATCGGCGGCCCCACAGCAGACACGGGCCTGACGGGCAGGAAGCTCGCGGTAGACACCTATGGTGGGCTGGCTGCTCATGGTGGTGGCGCGTTCTCCGGCAAAGATGCTTCCAAGGTTGACCGCTCAGCCGCCTACATGGCGCGCTTGATCGCGAAAACCATTATTGCGGCAGACCTAGCCGAAGAAGCCACCGTGGCGATCTCATACGCGATTGGGAAAGCAGACCCGGTCGCGTTCAGCGTCGACACCGCAGGCTCCGGCCTCTACTCCGACGCACTCTTGACCAGGGCCGCAAGCGCCGTGTTTCCGCTCCGCCCAGCAGCGATCATTGACGCTTTGAATCTGCAACGCGCCGGCTTCTCCCGGTTCTCCACGTACGGCCACTTCGGCGGCA
>CAMFDH010000289.1 GCA_945949035.1 uncultured Actinomyces sp. | reverse complement strand
TAATCGTCGCTCAGGAGTTCCAGATTGGTGTCGGTGACGTGGTCGCTAACAGCGACTTCTAGACGGACCTCCCAGCTGGGGTCTACAGCCATGCTGTTGACGGTGAGTGCGGGTAGGCGCCCGGTGGCTACTGCTTGGTAGCGCACGTCGTCGTCATCGTCTTGGGCGAGTTCTTGGAGTCGTGCTATGGGGGTTTTAGAGTCCATGGCTTCGTCGAGTTTGGCTTCACGTTGGGCGGCTGCTGTCTGCGTCGGCGTAACCTCATCTTTCGCGGCGCTGCTCCCTTTAGGGGTGAGTATTTCAAAGCCGGGCTGTCGTTCCGAGTGTGGTTTGGGTTGTAGGTCGTAGGCGGCGGCAGCGAACTCGAGGTCGCCTTTGTGGTGTGTGAGCTTGGAGCGTATTTCGTCGCGAATGTAGCTGCGGTTGAGGGGGTTGATTGGCCCCTCCCCTACTTTGACGGTGATGTGTCGGCCTTGAACGGACGTGATGGCTAGTTCCCCGCCCTTCAGCGAGACTTGGTCGGAGCTAAAGTGGGCGTCGCCGACTAGTTCTTCCATGAATTGTTGGGGGGTCGTCCACCCTTCTGGGATGTCCGTTTTTTCTGGCGATAGGGTAACGGTGTCGTCGGCGGGGTGCGGATTGGGTGCGAACTGTCCACCCGATGAGTCTGCGGATCCCGCTGCGTGTCTCTTGATGTTGGCCTCGTTGAATTTGTTCACTGTTGTTGCTCCGTCTGTCGGTTTTGTTTTCGCTCGTCGCGGCGGTCTTGGATTGCGTCGTGGATTGGGCGCCCTATGATGTACCCAAGCATCCCTATGCCGATGGCGATGGGGATGGCCATTATGCCGGCGGCCACGTAGGTCATAGTGGGGAAGGCTATGGCGGAGATGGCTGCGACTGCTCCGATGCCGGTGATCCCATATATGGCTGTTTGGAGGCGGTTTGCCCCGTCGTTGAATCGTGGGCCAAGGTCGTCGGGATCGAGGTGGTGTTCGCTGGTTTTGTTGGTGGGAGGTGTCGGATACACTTCCTCTTCTTGGGTGTCTGACAGGTTCACTGTGTCGTCGCTGGGGTGGGGGTCCGCAGAGAACTGGCCACCGGTTGACCCTGCGGTGCCAGCAGGTACTCGGTTAACAGCGCTTTCATCGAAGTTACTCATGGTTCAAGTTGGGTGGCTAGATAGGGTCCTCTAGTTCGGGTCCCACCCCCAATCGTTGTAGCTGTTGGAGAAGGTCTGCGTGACGATGAAAACTACCGCCAGTGGTAGTGCAGCCACGGCTAGGGCACCCACCTGGATAGGTTTTGTGACGCGGGAAACGACAGTACGTAGGGAGCTTTTGCTGTGTCGGTTTATACTCATACCCTATTTGTGGGACACATGCAGCGGACACGCATACTTGTTCAGGTCGTTTGTGTTTCGACTACGGCTCGCGCCATTTTCGGGTATTTCTCGCGTGTGGGGCTGTCGTTGTGGAGAGGGCTGTCCCAGCTAAGTCCCGTATCGCGTGCCTCGAAGATTGCTTTCGCGATAGTTTCTAGGCGCTGCTGATCTTGCACGGATGCCTTCACTAGCTTGAACGCGGTGATCGTCTTGTACACCCCTGTGATGGGGTGCGAGTATGGTGCGTATACGTCCACGACACCATCGAGCCGCCAACCGTATCCCCTCTCCATCTGCTGGATGATTTCGAGCAGACCGGATTGGACGCCGCCAATCGTGAATGTGTTGATGTTTAGCGTGTCTAGGTCACCCATGATTTCGGGGAGTTCGCTCTGGAAGATCGCGTCATAGAAATCTATGTGCGTGTTTCCTGACTCCAAGCAGTGCAGGTAGGCTTTTGCAGTAATGAGGTGCACTATGTGGTCTCCGCCTGCTAACTGCCGATCGAGTGCGGGTATGTTTTCCATGGGCTTGATGGCATTCCCAATTCTCTAAGTTTGCCCAAACCCGAATGCTTTAGCCACAGAGAAGTTGCCTCGGTGTTTGGCCCACGTCCAAGGCAGTCGCGCCAGGTAGATGATCATTCCGACAGCGAAGAGGGCGGGGAGAGAGGCGATTAGCAGTGCTCGCCATAAGAGGTTTGCAGCGGTTCGGAGCCATACGGGTAAGGCTGTTTCGCGAAGCGCAACCAGATCTTGTTTGGGTATTTTCATTGGAGGACCTTTCATGGGTGCTCTGTGCGGTTAGGTGTTCTGGGTTGGACCAATCCCCTTCACCGCGTCGCAACCACGTACCGCACCCCACTGGCGTGTGGGGAGGTATGTCCGGCTGGGAGTGGGCAAGGGAGCGCCTCTAGCCGTAGTTCCCCTAGACAGTGGTCGCAGTGGGCGCTGATGCTGAGAGACGGCAGGTCGCTTGATGAAGTCATATCGGCTTCTTTCTGTCGGGATGGTCTGTATTCGAGCTTGGGTGGACGGTGGGTTGATAACCCTTGGCTGTCGAACGGAGTGGGTGTCAAGCCGAGTGGGTGTCGGGGCGTTGACGCTTGCGGATGAACAGGCGCTTGTATGCCCTGCTCCCATTCACTAGGGGTTGTGCCACTTTAGAGTTCTGGTCCCAGAGTCCCTTCGAGAATCCCTTTCCTTCGCTTTCACTAGCACCCACAATGTGAACCTCCCCGCCCTTACGGACGGGGAGGTT
>CAMFDH010000288.1 GCA_945949035.1 uncultured Actinomyces sp. | reverse complement strand
GCTCAAGGAACGTGCCAAGGGCCGTCACCTTCTCGTCCCCCTGCTCGCCGACCGGGATATTTCGGGAAGTGGTATTGAGGTCGAACTGGGCGCTAGCAGAGCCCTGGTTGCCGCGGGTCCGGCAGCTCTCGCCGTCGCCCTCGATCGACCACTGATCGCCGGCTTCATCTCCTACCGTAAGGAGAAGGGCAAGTGGCAGATGGTTTTCCACTTCACGAATGCGATCCCTCGCCCCCAGGTTGGTGAGGGGGAGTCGGTCGTTGAAGAATGGACCAAAGCCTGGGTTGCTGCACTTCAGCCCGCCATGACTGAACATCTGGTTGACTGGCACATGATGCAGAAGGTTTTTGTCCACGACCTGGACCCTGAGCGACTTGCACGGGCCCGCGAACGCGAAGCCGCAGCACGAAGCACCCGAGAAGAAGAGGACGCAGGATGAGGATAGGTATCGTCAGCCCCTACTCTTTCGATGCCCCCGGTGGGGTGCAGATTCACATCAATGACCTGGCAAATGAGCTGGAGCGACGGGGACACTATGTCTCTGTGCTAGCTCCTTCTGAGAGTGATGATCACCCCTCGTGGCTGGTACCGGCGGGTCCGGCCGTTGCGATTAAATTCAACGGCTCGGTGGCGCGACTCTCCTACGGGCCAAGAGCGTCTGCAAAGACTCGCAAGTGGTTGGAAGAAGGCGATTTCGACGTTGTCCACATCCATGAACCGGGCACACCATCGCTTGGCCTTCATGCCTTGACGAACGCGAAGGTCCCGGTTGTTGCAACGTTCCACTCTGCGATGGACCGCTCCAAGATCCGTTCGCTAACCGCGCCTCTGGTGCGCCCCCTTTTCGAGAAGATTGCCGGGCGCATTGCCGTTTCAGCTGAAGCCCGCCGCACGCTCGTGGAGCACCACTCGGGTGACGCGGTAGTCATACCAAACGGAGTCGAAACCAAGCTTTTCCGGGAGGCTGAGCCGATCGAAGCCTGGGCTGCTACTCCTGAGGCACCCGTCATCGTGTTCCTCGGACGCCTTGATGAGCCACGGAAGGGGCTACCTGTCTTTGAAGGGGCGATTGAGCCAATCCTTGAGAGGTTCCCCGGTGTTCGTTTCCTGGTTGCGGGACGCGGTGAGGCCGATGTCTTGACCACCGTTCTTGAGCGACACCCCAAGAGCGTCACTCTGGTTGGCGAGATCAGTGACCAGGAGAAGGCTTCACTCCTGGCGGGAGCAAGCATCTACATTGCCCCGCAGACGGGGGGAGAGTCCTTCGGGATCGTCCTCGTCGAGGCCATGGCTGCTGGAACCGCCGTTGTCGCCTCCGATATTCCCGCTTTTGCAGCAGTCCTTGACGATGGCAATGCCGGTGCTCTTTTCGCGAACGAGGACTCTAGCTCCCTCGCTGAAACCGTTATCGCACTTCTCGAGGATCCTGAAAAGACTGCTGATTTGGCACGGGCTGGTCAGGATCGTTCATCCCTCTACGACTGGGGAACGGTCACCGATCAGATCATGACCGTCTATGAGGAAGTCATTGACTGGGGGGCCCACCCAACGACTGGAACTGCCTATGAGGCTGTGCGGACCAAGATCGGCAGAGCCGACAACCAATGACGGTCTGGATGTGGCTGGTAGCAGCGGGAGGAGTATTACTTGTGGCACTAGTTGGCCTGGCATGGACATACGGGGCTCGTCTCGACAGACTTCACCGACGCATTGCCTCGGCGCGCCTGAGTTTGGATCGCCACCTGGTCAAGCGTTCCGCTGAGGCGGTACGACTGGCAGCATCAGGAGCCCTGCATGAAGATGATGCCGCTGGACTGCATAAGGCTGCAACCGATGCTCTAGCCGCGGCAGAGTACCCGCTGGCAGGCGACTCACTAGGCGGTTTCGCACGGCAGGGTCGGGGAAGCACAGAAGAAAGCAATGTGCGTCTCCTTCGTGAGTCCCGCCTCTCCCAGGTGCTTCGTACGACGCTGACTCCTGAGGTTCGTCAACGGTTGGTTGAGTCACCGCTAACCAAGACGCAGCTTGATCTGCTGGATAACGCCACCTATCGTGCGAGGGTTGCACGAACCCTGCACAACCAGGACGTTTCCAGTGTTCAAAGACTGCGCGCGAAGCCAATTGTCCGTGTTCTTCACCTCAGTGGGCACGCACCCATGCCGGAGTTCGTCGACCTCGATGACCAGTAGCGAGTCGCAACCCTGGCAACGCTACCGACTCTCCGCCCAGCAGTCCGAACGCGAAGGGGAGGGACACCGTCTCGACCCTTCATCACCGTTTCAGGAGCACAGGCCAGAACCGGTGGTTACGCCCGGACGTCTGGCGCGGTTGTGGGCTCGTCTCGGTCTGAGTAGGTCTGAAGCGGTCATCGTGACCGTGGCCATCATCGGGGTCATATCTTCCGCCCTCGTCCTGTTCGGCACGACGGGAACTCGTAACACCGGAGTTTTTGGTCTCATCGCACTGCTACCCCTCGGATTTGTTTCCTGGGTTCTGTTGAGCTCAGACCGGATTGCACCACTTCCTCGCCGCTTCTACGTGTTTGCGGTTCTCTGGGGGGCGGGGGTTGCGACCGCGACAGCCGCCGTGATCAACACGGCTCTCTACTCGGACTTCATCCTCTACCTTGGCGATGTTGCAGAGG
>CAMFDH010000287.1 GCA_945949035.1 uncultured Actinomyces sp. | reverse complement strand
GCTGCGCTGGAAGATATGCTGAGCCAGAAGCCGGGTTGGTACATCACCACACCGCAGTGGTTCACGCGGGCCGACATCACGGACTGGCAATTAGACATGACCATCGCTGATGAGGTACATGCCCTCGGGAACGCTGGAAAGAAGGGTTCGGTGCAGTTGGTCGGTACTACTTCGGGCGACCAATCAAAGTCACTCACGGTTCGGTCGAAGTACCGCCTTGCGCTTTCAGGCACACCAGCACGTAATAAGTTCGAGCGCATGTGGACAATCTGCCGGTTCTTGTGGCCGGATCGGTTGGACATTGCACGACCGAGTTACTACACATGGCTAACACAACACATGCTACATGCTCGTGTCTTCACCGGCCTGCACCCGAAGACCCGTAAACCGCAGTACGCGAAGATATGGAAGCGGGAACGCAACCCTGGGAATCTGTTCTCTCGGATGCCGTGTGTCATCCAGCACTTCCGCCGAGAGCAGTGCTGTCGATTCCACCCCGAGGGTTTCCTGAAGTGGGACGAGCCGCAGGTACTGGAGCATGTCGTACCGTTGTCAATCAAACAGAAGAAGGCTATCCGGGAACTTGAAGAGCAATACCTGACGTGGCTAGATGACAACCCGCTCGTGGTAGAGATTCCGCTCACCGTACAGCAGCGAGTGCGTCAGATGTGCCTGGGCGTCCCAGAGTTCGACGCTGACGACCGGTTGGTCTTCGCACCCGACTGTGAATCACCATTTGCGGACGAGCTTGAGTCGATTCTTGAAAAGCTGGACGACAACGAACCCGTGATTGTATACATGGAGTCACAACGATTCGCAGCAGCACTGACAGAGCGTCTGAACCGGAACGGCTGGAGTGCGTTTGAGTTCTCCGGCGCTACCACGAAGACCCGAAGCAAGAACCTCCAGACGTTCGGACGAGAAGGAGGACATCAGATTATGGTTGCGGTTCTTAGCTCGGTCGCGCAGGGGACCGATGGGTTGCAGTCGGTTGCTAGTACAGAGGTCTGGCTGGAGACAAGCACCGATCAGGTCATGAATGAGCAGGCGGAAGCCCGACTCGACCGGACGGGAGCTAAGGCACAGGTCCAGCGGTACTACGTCCGGGACAGCCTAGGGTATGCGGCAGGAAGGTTTTCAAAACAAGTGACAGCGGCTATGGAATTACGAAAAAGCCTAAGAGTGGAGGTTAAGAATGACTAACGAGTTGAAACTATCTAGGTTGATGACTTCAGACAAGTGGGATGTTGACGAAGAGACTGGGTGCTGGGTTTGGAACAAATTCACACATAAGGGGTACGGAAAGGTAGGGACGAGAATTAACGGTAAACCATTACAGCGACCCGCATCTCGGGTAGCGCTAGCCATGAAGCTAGAACGAGACATCCCTGATGGGATGCTAGCGTGCCACACCTGTGATAACCCTCCTTGCGTGAATCCCGACCATCTGTATGAAGGAACCCCCAAGGAGAACACGCGAGACATGCACGAGCGAGGGAGGAGCGGTGATGCCCAGCGCCTCGGCGGTCTCGCTACCCGAGCCCTCTCGACCTGGGACGCCCTACAGATTAGGGCGTTGGCTTCTATCGGGGTAACGTACACAGAACTGTCAAGCAGGTTCGGGGTTAGCAAGGACACCGTAAACGGGATTGTACTAGGCCGAGAGTATAAGGAAATCGGAGGGTTCGATTGCCGACCGGATTGGGTTAAGGAGTACAATAAGTCACCTAAGAAACTACCAATCTTGGAATTGCAAGCAGTAATCCGGGAAGTTAAACAGGGCTCCACCCAAGCTGAAGTGTGTCGAAAGTATGGAATTGACAACGGATCGATGTCCCGAATTATGAGCGGCAAGCTGTACGGGGCGTTTACAAAGGGGGTATTATAGATGCAACTCCGCCAAAGTTTGCGGGTTGAAGTAGAACAGGAGGAACAGTAATGCCGTGGATACGAAGGACAAAACCGAAACACAAGTGCGAGAGACCCGAACTCCACCGGGTACGGAGAGGCAGGACAGAACCCCTAGCGGCTGCGGGTGACCTCTGGCTGTGCCCGAAATGCGGAACGACATGGCAAGTGGAGGCGGTGTTCCCAGTGGGTGCTGGTTTCCTTGGGCCGGAAGGATTCTCCGAAAGCAGTGACTGGCACCTGACATGGATGCGGATTTGACAGCACGGAAGAACTAGCGTACACTGATACCTAACAGAGCAGAAGGAGGAACAACAGGGTGCAGTTTAATACTTGGCTGGAAAAGAACTCCGGGAACGGTAAGGCTTTCGAGGAACTGACGAAGCGGTTCCTTCTTGCGGAGCCTAACATTGCTCACGTCTGGATGTGGGAGGAGTACCCCGACCGGGACGGTGCTGACATGGGGATCGACCTCGTTGTGGAGAACAGGGACGGCCAACGCTGGGCAGTACAGTGCAAGAACTACACGAACACGATTACATGGGGCGACATTGCCACGTTCGCAGGAGCCTCAACCGAGTTCGAGCGGAAGATTCTCGTTACTTCCCGCCCCGGCGTGACAAATAACGCGCACAAGCAAATGCAGCGTCTAGGTATTGAACACTACGGACCGGAGGTTTTCGAGAACTTCAACTGCCACGCACAGGCAAAGAACAAGCGGAAAAAGGTAACACTCCGACCGTACCAGC
>CAMFDH010000286.1 GCA_945949035.1 uncultured Actinomyces sp. | reverse complement strand
AGTCGCAATTTCACCTTCGCCGGAGGGCTTTGACGTCTCCGTTGGTGTCGGCGCCGTGGTGTCGGTTGGGGTGGTGACCTCGGGAGCCGGTGCGGGGGTGGGGTCCGCAGGAGGTTCCGTCACCGCTTCCTCTGCCGGGGCCTCAATCGTGGCGTCCTCGGTGGTGACCGCGGCTGCCTCAACATCATCCGCAACCATGGCCACAGCGGGTGCGTCCTCGGATGTTGCGTCGGACTGAGGGATTGTGGTGGCGGCGAATGCGCCTGCGGCTCCGGTTCCGACAAGGGCGAGGGTGGCTAATGCTGCCAGGGCACCCATACGTCCTCTTGCGTAGGTTTCCTCCACGCTGGTGCTGTGCTTGGGTCCAGCTCTTCGCGCCATTTGATTCTCCAACCGCTCTATCGCTCTAACTTGCTCAGTACACGTACATAAGGGGCGTATAGCTACGTCCGCTTCAAGTTCTCAGGTCTGCATTGTGATGAACGCATAACACTGTCCACACAAAGCACCATTGATACCGAATCTAGGTCCTGGGTCAGGACGTTTGGCCAATGGGCAAAGTTACTCACCCGGACAATCACCCGGGTGTTCGGGACACGCCGAATGGGTTGCGAGGCGGCTTGAGAGCGTGCTATGCGCGGGGTGGTAGGCCCGCTTACGACTGGTTGAAAAGACCCCTGACGCCAGCCACACCAAGGGCATCCTGGCGTTTGGAGACGCCGAGCTTCTTGTAGATGGACTTGACGTGGGTGCGGACGGTGTTCTCCGAAATGAAGAGGCGTTCGCCGATCTCAGCAAGCGTGTCCTTGGTCTTGAGTTGCTCTAGGATCTGCTGTTCCCTAGCCGAAAGTGGGGTAATGACCGTTAGCTGCAGGGGTCCGGAGCGGACTTCTCGGAGGAGGGCGTTCAAGCCGCTCTCCCCCGCTAACTCTTCGGCCTCGGCCAGGGCGGCAGCATCGTCCATAGAGAGGAGAGCCAAAGAGACACGACTACCGTTTTCGTAGAGGGTGGCCACCAGTTTGCCGAGGACGCCAGCAAGATCATCAGCAGCGTCAAAGCGAAGCAGGATGGCAGCTTCAAGTGCCAGGGCCTCCGCACGGACACGCACCGTGACATCTTTGCGTTTGTGGACGCGGGCTAGGACTCGCAGTGCTGGGCCAAGCTTGCCGGCATGGAACAGTCCGCGCCCGTAAGAAAGCAGTTGGATGGCGGTGGCTGTGCGCATGTCGAGGTTGTCGCGGAACTCATCCAAGTTGAGGTTTTCCCCGAGGGCGGCGGCCATGAGTTGCTCGGTGTAGTCCAGCATCGCCCTCGTCCGAACCGTCAGGCTCTCTGCGGAGTGGCGGGTACGCGAAGCCTGCAGGCGAGCGATCCCCTCCCGCGGCGTGCCGGAGAGAAGGTCAATGAAACCTTGGACGGTCGCGACAGTACTCCAATACTCTTCCGCGAATGTTGTGCCACTGACGGAGAAGAGCAGGTCGGAAGCTCGCTCGAGGTCGAACATTTCAACTGCACGAACGGCCTCGTACAAAGTGATCATGAAGGAGGCGGTCCCTGCGAAGATGCTTCCGTCCTCGGCGAAACTGGGACCGAAAGCTACGTTGCTGGCGGCGCGGTCTGCTGTCACCAGATCCCCACACAGTGCGGCGATGGCGGCAAGGTGAGCGTTAGCGAGGGTGCGCATCGGCTTGCTTGACCCATTTTCGGCGACTGCGATGAGGGGTTGGAGAGCTTCCTCGAAGGCGCCGGCAGCCATCATTGAGGTGGCGTTACTGATGGAAGCGAAGTCAGCGTGGCTCGAGGTGGGCTTTCCAGAGTTGTTGTAAACGACTTCCAAGAGTTCAGCGGACTTAAGTGCAACCTCAAGGGCGCGGGCAGGGCGGCCGCTCTTCCTCAGGGCGGTGCCCTCCGTCGTATAAAGAAGGGCATCGCGGAACAGGTCCGAACGATCACGCAAGGAACGGGCCGCGGCAGCGCTTCGGCTCAAGATGTCAATGGAGCGGGCACGGCTGTTGCTGGTTCCGCCCAGGGAAATAGCCGCTAGGCAACCCAACTCCGGATAGCGGTCAGCCACCGTGTCGGGCACCCACTGGATGATGGGGAGTAGCGCTTCGGGAGTCAGGGCCAGGATGAAGTCAGAGTTACCCATGAGGACGTCGTCGGCCAATGCGTAGTCGCGACCTTTGAGGGCGGTGAGGAGGGCAGCTGCCGGTTCGCCCTCGTCCACCAGAACCTGCACTGCGGTGCGGACCGCGGCCGCGATCGTGCGCTCTGACAGTCGGAGGTGGCGCACCTCGCTCAACGCATCAAGGACCAGCGGTGAAAAGGTGAACGTTGAAGGGGAATAGGAGCCCCAAACACCAAGACCAAGTTGCTCAGCTCTTCCGAGTAGAGTCGAAACGTCGGAACGACCCGTTAGGGTATGAGCCAGCTTCTGAGAGAAAGAGTCCACGACGCTGACCTGCAAGATGAAGTCAGCAAAATCGTCATCCTGCAGTGCGGCTTCAAGGTCGACAACTCCCGATGATGCGTGCATGTGAGAGACAAGGTTAGTTAACGCGGCAGGCAAATCCGACACACCCACTTGGGCGAGGTGTTGGACGGCAGCCTTTGTCATGGCGACGTTCCCATGGGAGTTCGCGAACACGGTGTCGACGAGGGCATCACTCACG
>CAMFDH010000285.1 GCA_945949035.1 uncultured Actinomyces sp. | reverse complement strand
TGGGACACCCGGACAAGCAGGTCAGCCCCCACTTGTTTAACAACTCTGAAATGAAGCCCGGTGTAGTCGAGCACCCCCTCTCCGATCCTCTTGCGTATCTGCTGCGGCGTCAGGCCGCCTTTGACCACCCGAACAACCAGGTAGATGCCGCTGACATCAGTCGAATGAGTCCACACCTGAGGCCAAACTTCGTCCGGCCCTCCTAAGAGGGCCACGGCGAGGTCTGTCGACAGACCCTGACAGAACTCATTCAGCGCTTGCTGCTGACGCCGCTGCTCCCAGCTGTCCATTGAATCCACCAGTGAATCGATAAATTTTCCCATTTAGATCGATCCCTCAAACCCGCTTTGAACTGCTGCTACATCGTCCACGTCTTGACTGAACTCATCGGCTACGAACCAGAGACCAGACGAGGAGCCACCGCAACGCAAGCCCTCGAAATGAATGCCCCCGAGCAGTGACAGCTCCGGCTCACGATCACTAGCGACCGTCACCGACAGCGACTCACCGCCCTGACCCATCGCGGCGCACTGGATCGCCCACCGCGGCCGATTCGTCTGCTGCTGCCGGGACTGCTCGCCGGTGGCGTAGTCAATTCTCGGTTCAAGACCTAAAACAATCAGACCCAGCTCGCGCTGAAACTTCTTACCTATGGCTAAAGACTTCACAAACTTCTTCCTTTTCGCTTTGTTTACCGCTCCGCCAAACAGCGGGGCGCAGTGGCTAAGCAGTGATTTCTTGGAGCCAGGAAGAATCGCGATGAACCCGTGGGCACTTTCAGTAGCGTTTTCTCGAAAAAAGGCGAATACCCCGAAACAGCAGCAGCCGTTTCCGCCTCAAACGTGATTCACACCACACTCAAGGGAGCCGATGGGGTGCCAGGGACGAGGTTCCTCGGTGCTCTCACGGATGACTGCTAACGCTCGAGCGAGCTGCGATGCAAACGCCGGCCCATCATTGACGGCAAGCCAACCCCGATTGCCCTTGCAGTTGCCGCCCCGCACCGTTTGCCAGCGGTAGGAGGTCCTGACCTCTCCGGTCTCCGGATTGATTCGGTGGCGCGGCCTACGTACACGGCGCACACCCGCGTTAGCTCTAGACCAGCGGCGCATGATTCGACCAACCTCGACCGCGTCCTGATCATCAAGAACCACGGAAGCTTCAACAGGTTCGAGGCCCCACACACCCCAGAAACGACCTGGACCCTTGCCAGGCTCTTGCCAAAGTGCCGGGACAACGTGCTGGTACTCCTTCGAGGCCCCAGACCCTGATCCTGTCTGGTGCTTGAGAAAGTAGACCGCCGCCCGCTTGGGGTCACGTGCCCGCAGGCCTTCAGCAATGTCAACGCCAGTTCCCGCCAACAGATGACGGCGAAACTCCTCACCCTCAGCGCCCACAACCTCAGCCCAGGACCGGGAGCACCAAGCAGTAAAAGTCTCACCCCGATCGTTCAGACCAGTTGGAACCGCCATAAGCAGGTGCGCATGAGGTGCGCCGCGGCGCTGAAACTCCAGTTTCCAAACTGCCCTGATCTGCGCCTTTATCCGACGTTTACGGCCAGTTTCCGGGTTGACCACCAACTCGCCCCAATCACGCTCGAACCGCTTACGCCACGCCTTCAGATGTGACTTAAAAGTGACACCATCTGGGGCTAAGTGCTCCCACCGACCCGGCAAGGTCAACGTCACCATTGCCGGAAGCGTCGCCGAATCCGCGAACATAGGCGCATAGTCAAGGGACGCCAGACGGCGCACCATCTGCGCCCGAGACTTCCTAGACCACTCCGTTACCTCGGTCTTGGTGCCGATCTTTTCAGCCCGTAGCGTCGCAAGCACATCTGGCAAGTCCTCACCCAGGTCCGAACGAGCAAACGCCTGCTCCGCCGGGTCATCCATCTCCAAGAACTCGATCAACTCCGCAACCCCGCGCGGGAAGTGATCACGAGTCGGCCAGCGCAGCGGCTCATCTTCGGAACGCTCACCCGCGAACAACTGACGACGACCAATCTGAACGACTCCAGGGCCGACTATGAATCTCGCCACCGAAGCACGCGCCGGAGTCCCCTCCCGCAACTGCGACGACGACAACCGAAGACGACCGTCATCAAATAGCCCCGCAGCAGCAGAAACAAGGTCCGCACTAGGAAAATTCCGTGGGTAAAGATCCGCGACCGAGAACTCAACCGATGAAGCGCGGCCCAATATGTCAGAACTAACAAGCCCGACCGCGTGGCCGGAGTTTTCGGCCCTCCGTCCACAGTCCTCACCCTCGCGCCGCTCGTCGTCCGCGCGCTGCGCGCGCTCCCGTCGCTGCGTCGCTACGGCCTGCGGGCTGTTCCCTCCAGGCGCAAAAACCGACCAAGGCGGCATGGTCGCTATTGACCTACCGCCTTGTGCCTCTACCATTGGATTCAAGTCGCGCCAATCGACTTCACGCCGTCCGGACCTTTGGAGAGGTCGCGGGCGGCTTTATTTTTCAGTTGCTCACTACTTTTCCGGGCTTCGCCGCCCCTCTGAGGTAGGCGCACCGGGCACACGCGAAATTCCTGCATCAAACTGCCGCCCCTCGGCGCGGAGGACAGTGCCGAAGTCGACTCTGAACCCGCGCCGAGGGTTGCCATCAAAAGCGTTCCCACAAGTCGCACCGTCAGGATGAAGCGACCTGCTGGGACACCCGG
>CAMFDH010000284.1 GCA_945949035.1 uncultured Actinomyces sp. | reverse complement strand
CGAGCTGGGGCTATGGTCCCAGGCCGGAATGGAAGGCGACCTAAGGCACAGGGGCGGACCTCAAGAATGGCATGATTCCGCGGAAAATGGCGCCTGTGAGAGTTTCCATCACGCCGCCTGCTGACGTTCGTGGAAGGGCAACCTAAGCTGGGATGTAGAGCGGGAGACCCCCGCTGGCTGTCAAGTTCCAGGAGCATTGAAGACATGACCATTTTTGTCGAGTCAACCGAAACCGCCACAACGGGCGCATGGAGGGGATTCGAACCGGGCCTGTGGCAAGACTTTGTTGACGTTCGCGATTTTGTGCAACTCAACTACACCCCTTACGAAGGGGACGCCACCTTCCTCGCCGGCCCAACTGAGCGCACCACCCGCGTCTGGGACACTCTCTCAGGGATGTTCCCAGAAGAGCGTGAGAAGGGTGTCTATGACATCGACACCAAGACGCCAGGTCGCATCGATAGCCACGCCCCCGGTTACATCAGTGAAGATGACAACCTGGTCGTCGGCCTACAGACGGACGCACCCCTCAAGCGAGCCATGATCCCCAACGGCGGTTGGCGAATGGTTGAGAACTCACTGAAGACTTACGGCTACGACGTCGACCCCTTCATTCGTGAGATTTTCACGCACTACCGCAAGACCCACAACCAGGGTGTCTTTGACGTCTACCCGGACTCGGTTCGTAAGGCGCGCTCATCGCATATTGTCACCGGTCTGCCGGATGCATACGGACGAGGCCGGATTATCGGCGACTACCGCCGGGTTGCGCTCTACGGTGTTGACCGCCTGATCGAGGCCAAGAAGGCCGACAAGGCTGAGCTGAACGCACGATTCTCCGAGGACGGCATCATTCAGCAGCGCGAGGAGCTTGCAGAGCAGATCCGCGCCCTCGAGGAACTGAAGTCCATGGCCAAGTCCTATGGCTTCGACATCTCGGGTCCGGCCAGCAACGCCAAGGAAGCCGTTCAGTGGCTCTACTTCGCGTACCTTGCTGCGGTCAAGGAACAGAATGGTGCAGCGATGTCGCTGGGCCGCACCTCCACCTTCCTCGATGCCTACTTCGAGCGAGATCTTGCAGAAGGCACCATCACCGAGACCGAAGCGCAGGAAATCATTGATGACTTCGTCATCAAGCTGCGTATCGTCCGCTTCCTGCGCACCCCAGAGTACGACGCACTCTTCTCAGGTGATCCCACCTGGGTCACCGAGACCATCGGTGGTAACGGCGAGGACGGCCGCACCCTGGTCACCAAGAACTCGTTCCGTATGCTCCAGACACTGAACAACCTGGGCCCTGCCCCGGAGCCGAATCTGACGGTCCTCTGGTCAGAGAAGCTGCCTGAGGGGTTCAAGGAGTTCTGTGCCAAGGTTTCAATTGAGACCTCAGCGATCCAGTACGAGTCCGACTCGCTGGTGCGTGGCTCATGGGGAGATGACGCCGGTATTGCCTGCTGTGTCTCAGCCATGAACATCGGTAAGCAGATGCAGTTCTTCGGAGCACGCGTCAACCTCGCCAAGGCACTTCTCTACGCCATCAACGGCGGCAAGGATGAGCTCTCGGGTAAGCAGGTCGCACCGCCCACCAGCCCTGTGACCACGGACGTCCTCGACTACCAGGACGTTATGGAGAAGTTTGACGTTCTCATGGACTGGCTTGCCCGGACCTACGTTGACGCTCTGAACTGCATTCACTACATGCACGACAAGTACGCTTACGAGCGCATTGAGATGGCCCTGCACGACAGCGAGATCCTGCGGACCATGGCCTGCGGCATCGCCGGGCTCTCCGTTGCAGTCGACTCTCTGTCTGCCATCAAGTACGCCACGGTGACACCGATTCGCGACGAAAACGGCATCATCGTTGACTACAACGTCGAGGGCGACTTCCCGCACTTCGGGAATGACGACGACCGTGTCGACGCCATCGCCGTTGAGCTGGTTGAAACGTTCATGAACAAGATCCGCCAGTACCCGACCTACCGCGGGGCAACCCACACCCAGTCGGTACTGACAATCACCTCGAATGTTGTTTACGGCAAGCACACCGGTAACACCCCGGATGGCCGCCGTAAGGGCGAACCATTCGCGCCGGGAGCCAACCCGATGAATGGCCGAGACCGCCACGGAATGCTTGCCTCTGCACTTTCGGTAGCGAAGCTTCCCTACGATGCGTCACAGGACGGCATTTCGCTTACCAACACCGTGGTTCCCTCAGGACTGGGCCGTACGGAAGACGAGCAGGTCAAGAACCTGGTCGGCCTGCTGGACTCCTACATGGGTGAGGGCGGGTTCCACATGAACGTCAACGTCCTCAACAGGGACACACTTGAGGACGCCATGGAGCACCCGGAGAACTACCCGCAGCTCACCGTGCGTGTTTCGGGTTACGCGGTCAACTTCGTTCGCCTGACCCGCGAGCAGCAGAAGGACATCATCAGCCGTACCTTTCACGATCGCGTCTGATCAAACACTTGGGCCCGACGAAGCGCCGGGCCCAAGCTTTCTTCCCCATAGAGAGGTCGGTCGAGGTCAGGTGAACAGGGTTTCCGACGGAGTTACCGGAGAGTTCGCTCCCGCCCCGGCAGACCACCCGTTCCTTCGTCCCTCGGGCAAGGGGATCGGTGGACTTGATCCCCTGGGCGAGGTCGAACGTCGCGAGCAGGCCGCCATGATTCA
>CAMFDH010000283.1 GCA_945949035.1 uncultured Actinomyces sp. | reverse complement strand
TGTCCTTTCTTCATGGCCTTTATATGGAGAGCGCCGACTGGATGATGCCCGTGAGGAGCCCCTTGACTCCCCCGCTCTTCAACACCGCCACCAGCAACCCTGCGAAGCCTGCTGTTGCCACAGCCCCGATTGCGTACTCCACCGTTGTCGAGCCTTCCTCCCCAGCATCATCACCCACTCTCTCCAGGTGCATTCCCGACTGGAAAGCCGAGTCTGGGAGCCGGTCTAGATGGGGGTGGGTGTGGGATCCCCGTCGTCCTCCATCTGAAATCAGTTGCATCATGTTCCATGTCCTTTCAGGCTTGGGTGCCACTTGCTGTGACACCCCGAGCTTCTCGCGGACAGGACCCCCAAACCAGGTCACCTTGTCATAGCTGTGAATGAGGCCAAGGACGTTCCTCTGTGGAAACCCCTCCCGCACTCAGATACCAAGGGAGAGCTGCGAACCCACCAGGGAGAAGAACACGGGCAACAGGCCCAGAAGGATAAATGAGGGAAGCAGAAGCAGACCGAGTGGCAACGCGAGCTTCACACCGAGGCGCTCAGCGGCCTCCTTTGTCGCACTGACCGATCGCCGACGGGCATCCTCCGCTGCCTGCTTCAAGAGGGGAGCCGGCGCTACCCCGTCCTCCCAAGCCGGTTGAAGCACCTTGCGCAACAGGGCACCGGCCGGTGGAAGGGGGTTCCAGGCTTCCTCCCAGGTTGCACCGAGAAGCAGTTCGTTGGCTGTGATGATGAAGGCCGGCTCGTCGGTGGCCTCCCCGAGAGACTCCAGGACCCGAGGGATACTCGCACCTCCCCGCAGACCTGCCAGGGCGAGGTCACAGAGGATTGGTTCCCGAAGTGCGTGCCGCTCGGATTTGGCGGCCGCCTCAATCAGTTTCTTGCTGACGAGATGACCCGCAAGCGCCATGGCCACCCCAATCAGTCCACAGAGCATGGGAAGCGGTGCAGAGATAAACCATGCCAGGGGCCGTGCCCCCAGCACCTCACCACCAATGAGGCCGGCCACTGGAAGCAGTGAGAGTATCCGCGCCGAGAGACGGGGTCCGGCAAAGGCCACCTTCTGGGCTGCAAGCCCCTCTTCTAGCTGGTTGAGACTATGTCCGCATGCAAACAGAACATCAACCAGTGGGGCACCTGTGAGAACAGAGAATCTGGTGGCAGCCACCAAAATCGCTGCTGCTTCACCCTGCATCTGCACAAGCTGGACCGGCACCCCACCACTGATCTCCACTTTCGCCACCCCTGTGGCGTGTTCCCAGGACTTCTGCCAAGCCCTCTCCACGCTGCTTCCGGCACGCAGGTGGGCAGCCACCTCAACGCAGACAGAAGCTAGGTCAACGGGGACGTTTCGCTGCCTTCCACCGCGAGGACGAAGCCGCCGCACACGGTCTGTCTTTCGCCCTTCCCGAGAATTTGGATCAAGGCTCTCGATGATCTGTCGGGTCCTCTGCCAGGCTTCAACCAAAAGAAAGCCAATCAGGGTTGTGAAAGTGACTATCAGACCCGTCAGGGCCGACTCAAGACCCACTGGCTTCTGCTTGACCGGGAGCTGTCCAGAGGGTCCTGCCAACCAGTTCTTCTCCCTGCAGGCGCAGTTGCCCAAGCGAACTGACGAACCGCCTGCCACTTCGGTCCCTCTCTAGGAACACCACCGAGTCAAAAGCCGACGCCGCCATGGTCGCTATGGCAGTCCGATCCATTTTGGCGAGGAGACCAAGCGCTATCAGACGCGCCGGCACGTCCTCGATTGAGTTGGCGTGGATCGTGGCCATACCCCCGCGATGCCCAGTGTTGAGCGCGGTGAGGACCTCACGTACCTCCGGCCCACGACACTCACCGAGGACGAGACGATCAGGGGCCATCCGCATGGCGGCACGAACCAGTTCATCAAGTCCCACGCCCCCCTCTTTCTCAATGTTCTGGGCCCTTGCCTGAAGTGAGACCACGTGAGGGTGGTCGATTGCCAGCTCGGTGACCTCTTCGATCACCACCACGCGCTCAGCGGGATCAACCAGTCCGAGGAGAGTCGCCAAGAGGGTGGTTTTCCCAACCCCTGTCGCCCCTGCCAAGAGGATTGACTGTCTCCGATTAACCGCCTCTTCCAGCAGCTTGATGAGGTCGGGATCCAACGCCTTCCTTTCTTCTAGGTCACGAAGCGTAAATGGACGAGGACGAAGCACTCGAAGGGAAATCGAAGTTCCACTCTGTGCCAGCGGCGGGATAACAGCATGCAGCCTGATGGGTCCCGGCAGAACCGCGTCCACAATCGGTTGGGCATCATCTAGTCGACGCATTGCCGCGGCTGCCATGTGTGTTGCCAGGGTCCGCACCTCAGCTTCACTTTCAAGACCCAGATCGACGGGCTCAAATCCACCTCCGGTATCAACCCATGCCCGTGTCCCAGAGATGACAACATCGGTAACATCCGGGTCCCGCACCAGTTGCCACAGTGCCAGAGTCATTCCACACTTGCTGGCCTGCATGGTGTGCCACTGCGCCACTTTGGCACGCGCACCGGCTGAAGCTTCAGATTCGTCCGCAACGGCCTCCGCTGGGGTACGTCCCCCAGCAACCGACCTTCGAGCACGCGCAGTTGCTAGGCGGCCCACAGTCGCTCTCCGGTTCTTCGCCAGGCCCGGGGTGCCGCCCGCCGGGGTGCCCTGGACCAACTCACC
>CAMFDH010000282.1 GCA_945949035.1 uncultured Actinomyces sp. | reverse complement strand
TGCTCACCCAGCTTCTCAGCGTTAAGGATGTCGTAAATCAGTACAGACATTACTCCTCCTAAAAGTTTCCATAATCCATCTGTGCGGTCGTGATACCGATTTCTCGCCACATCTGAACCACGCGATCCCTGTCGTCGTAGGCCATCAGAACGTGGTAGTTCGGTGCGATGTACTTGTGGTACAAGTCGTGCTTGACGATGCTGTCGTTGCGGGTATCGCCACTCTTCCGCATGATCAGCTCGTCGTACTCAACGTCATGCTGTTCCAGCCACTGCTCTGTTGCATCCCGGAAATCCTCACTCCTGCCGGAAGTCACGAGGACATACAGCCCCGTCCGGGATAGGCGATCTACGATGTCCCGGAGATTCGGCTCAACATCGTCTACGTGATAGAGGTGCGTGTCGTACGGTCCCCGCTTCCCGTTCATTTTCGCCATCGTACCGTCGATGTCTACGATAATTGCGGGGGGGCGTAATCCACCGTTGGGTGGTGCGGGCTTGAACTCGAACGGCTTGGTGTCGTTCAGCACAACTGGCGGGAGTTTTCCATCAGCGGGTATGTGGTACCGCTTTGCCATGCCCCGGATTAGGTCCTCACCTACCGAGCGACCTCCGATCACACCTCGTACCACGTCCTTCTCTACTGCGATGTCTACGGGGATCTCGAACTCCTTGACGACGACCGTCCCGAACTTCTGCCACTTCTTCACGTAGGCGGCCTTCAGGTGCATGGCGTCAACGACTACATCCTTACCCGCCTTGACGGCTTCTCGCACCATCGACTCTTCGACCTTCGTGACGAACTGCTCGTCCACGCCGACCCACTTGCCGAACAACTGGTGTCGGATGTCGTCTCGGTTCACCCGGACGCGGTTCTCGGGGTCTTCTGCGACCCACTCCTTCGCCCAGGTGCTCTTTCCCGAAGCCGGTAGGCCCCTCAAAACGTAAATCAATGCTTCCTCCTGACTTCCAATTTCTCCGCCAATGCATCTCCCTCGTACAGTCTCGCTATCTCGTTGACCAGCGGGATTTGTATTCCATCGAGTGTTGGATTAAACCTACCACACCTCCGCAGGTCGTGCAAGTTGAAGTACAACCGTACGGAGTGTCGGCGGCGCTTGTAGTCGGAGTAGGCGAACTTCCTGATCGTCCGCTCGTACTTCTCTACTACGTCACCTCCTGCCACTCGCAGTCCCTCAATGAACGCTCCGTACCTGTTCCAACCGTAATCCGTCCACTCCTTGCGACCAGAGAACAGCGCTTCACAGGACTGATGTGATCCGGTGAGCGCTCGGTTCACGAAAGCCCAAATCCCACCTCGTACTACGTCCATACCATCCTCAAGGAACTGTTGCCGAAGCGTGTGGCCCGGCTTATCGTACACCTCGTAAATGTCCCGGTCGGAGCCTTCGTGAGATAGTCCATAGAGGTGGCTTCCGTGTTCAGTCCTGAAGATGAGTTGATCGTTCATTCGAAGGCCCTAGTGGCTGGCTGAGAACCAGTTATCGGCGGGCTCTCCGTGTCCCACAGTCATTGGTATGGGTTGTGAGTACGGGTGTTTCTTCGGGTGGAAAGTCGTCTCCAGGCATTCCACCATCGTCGGTACCGCCCAGTCAAGCTCCTCTTCAGGGATGTCGGCCAAGATTTCGTCATGAATAATAGCCACCACCCAGTGTAACAGGCGCTTATCCCGCTTGGCCATGCGAACAAGACCATCCGCCAGAATCTCACGGGTACCGCCCTGCCCGGCAATAGCCGGACTTTGCGTCCAGGAGCGATCGGGGTCGATCATGTGCTTCCGACCCCACTCAGTGGTAATCCAGCCGGAGTCACCCTCCTTTCGAATGTCCATCTGCCAAGCCACCAGCCATGCATATTTTTTATCCATGTTATCTACGAACTGTTCAGCTATTTCCAGGTCAATACCAGCTTGCTTCGAGAGTGTTTTTGCACGACCTCCGTAAGACCAACCATGTCCGAGAGCCTTTGATAAGTAGCGGTAATGAGCTGGGTCAGAGTCATAAGCTTCGTCTCCGAAGGCTGCCCTACCGTTGAGTTCGTGACCGTCCGGAAGGTTGCCGTTCTCGTCCGGGAAGAACCTCTTAGCGTATTGAGGGTCACCCGAGTATGCTGCTACCACACGAGCGTCAGCGTTACTGAAGTCGAACGACACAATCTTCCGTCCGGGGGTTGCAGTAAAGTATGCCTTTTCTACGGCATTATCCCCCCGAGCAGTCCATGTCGTTAGGCCAGGACGTAGTACTGACCACCTAGACGATCTCTGAAGTGGAATGATGGAGGGGTGTACCTTCCCATCGGCTTTCGTGGAGTCCAGGGCGAGTTGTGCGAGAGATCGTTGGCCCTTCAGGGGTGCCAGTGCGCGGCCCAGGCGTTCAGCTTCGCTACCCTCCGTGAGCCGGATAAGTTCCGCGCCTCCGAGAGAGATGTTTCCGGTGGCCGTGCGTTCCCAGTCCGGTCGGGACTCAGGGGTGATGCCGTAGTCGGCTAGGGCGGCCATGATGACTTCTTTACCCTTCTTCGTGGCCCAGGGGCTCTTCCCCGCCTCCGGGAACGAGTAAGCCTTCACTAACCACGACATCACCTTGTCCCGCTCCTCGGCAAGTTCATCGATTCGGTTTTGAGCAAGTTCCTTATCGACGGAGAGGCCATGGGTGGGGATGCGAGCAGTACA
>CAMFDH010000281.1 GCA_945949035.1 uncultured Actinomyces sp. | reverse complement strand
CCCTATCCCTGCTGGCGGATCTTGCACCTACTGACTGAAACGAGCTTCAACACCCGGGACCCTCACTGCAGGAGCTCGACTCACTTTGTCAATCCATGGATGAAGTAGAAGCGTTTCACCAAAGGGCCACACCTTCGGGGGATAATGCCGATCAGGCCACAGACTAATCCTGAAGGCCGCCCTGAAGAAAGGTCTTCCATGGCTGATCAATCAAACCGCGTCGCATTCGACAACTTCGTTCGGGTTGAGAGTGCCCGCATGTTCACGGGTGTCACTGCGACGGCAGGGGGATCCAACGTCTGGGCTCACAACCGCACCCCCACCCCAATCGACCAGCAGACGATCATCCGCATGAACCGCGACACGCTCTACAGCGCAGCGATCATCGATGTCTCCCAGGGTGCGACGGTCACGATTCCGGACGCGGGAGACCGGTACATCTCGGTGATGTTCGTGAATGAGGACCACTACATCAACCTGGTTCTACACTCCGGCGGAACCTATGAACTGAGCGCTGACCAACTGGGAAGCGACTTCGTCCTCGCTGCAGCACGTGTGCTGGTGGATCCCGAAGACCCGGTGGATGTCGCCGAAGTCAACGCCCTGCAGGACCAGTTCGCCCTCACCTCCCATGCGGGACGCCAGTTCAAACTTATGGACTACGACGAAGAGTCCTTCACAACCACCCGCAACGCCGTCCTCGAACTGGCGAAGGGCCTGGGCGGACTGGAGGGTTGCTTCGGAACTAAGGATGAGGTCGATCCGATCCGTCACCTGCTGGGCACTGCCGCCGGGTGGGGTGGTCTGCCGGAGACCGAGGCCTACTACATCAACGTCGACCCCCAACTTCCCATCGGTGAATACACCCTGACCGTGGGTGACGTGCCCGTTGATGGGTTCTGGTCGATTTCGCTGTACAACGCTGAGGGGTACTTCGCCGAGAACGAGGCCGGCGCCTACAGCGTCAACAACATCACCGGCGTGCGGAATGAGGACGGCACCATCACGGTGCGGTTTGGTGGCGACCCGAGCAAACCCAACACCCTGCCCATCATGGAGGGGTGGAACTACCTGGTGCGGCTCTACCGCCCTCGTCCCGAAGTGCTGGACGGAACCTGGACCTTCCCGACCATCGAGTCCCCCGCGTCCTAAACGCAGACCTGTAGTTGCCGACCAAACAGAAGGATCAACCGATGTCCCCCACCCCAACATCGCTGCTGCAGGAAGCGTTCATTTTCGGATTTCCCCTGGTGTTCAACCTCGACCAGGTGAACCGTTACGTTCATGAGGGCGTCGGTGCGAACCCCGCAACCCCCTGCAACAATTCCAGTCACGCCCGAACTCCGGCGGGTCCGCAGGACACTTTCGTGTCGATCAACAACGACACCCTGTACTCGATGGCGCAGATCGACCTCAGCGTCGGACCGGTGTTGCTGCAGACGCCAGACACGGCGGGACGGTACTTCGTCATGCAGTTTGTGGATGCGTGGACCAACAACTTCGCTTACGTCGGACACCGCGCCACGGGGACCGAGGCGCAGAGATTCCTGCTGATGCCACCCGGTTGGGAGGGGACGGCCCCCGCGGGGACGCGCGTCATCCATGCCCCCACCACCGTGTTCTCCATCGTGGGGCGCTGGGCCTGTTCGGGGGATGCTGACCTACCTGTGGTTCACAAGCTGCAGGATGCGGCGACACTGACCCAGGTGGATCCTGCGGCTGTACCTGTGGGGATTCCTGGTGTTGACGAGGACGTCCGCCCTGAACTGCTCTTTCTTGAGAAACTCCGAGTCTGGTCGCAGGCCTTTCCGCCGGCCGCAAGCGACCTCGAACAGTTGGGGAAACTGGCTCCGCTTGGCGTAACCACGCCTGGACCAAGCCCTTACCTCACCGCCACACCCGAGCAAGCTGCCGAGTGGGGAGAAGTCCTACAGCAGGCAGAGTCCTCTCTGATCCAGCTGCTCAGCACCGGCACGGCTCCCCTGGTCAACGGCTGGCAACTGCCGTTCCATGCCTTCGACTACAACACGGATTTCTTCGAGGTCGGAGCGATCAACTCACCCGAGTACACCTCTATTCCACCGGAGCAGAAGTACCTGATGCGAGCCGGGGCCGCCCTGGGTGGTCTGTGGGGGAACCATGCGTATGAGGCGGTTTACGCTCCCACCTACGTTGACGGCGACGGGGAACAGTTGCGCGGCGACCGCACCTACACGCTGACCCTAAACCCACCGCCGCCAGCCGGGGCCTTCTGGTCGCTGACCATGTACTCCGTGCCCGACTTCTATCTGGTGGAAAACCCTGCCAACCGCTACTCCATTGGCAGCAACACGGAAGGGATTGTCTTCGACGAGGACGGTTCACTGACCATCCACCTCAGCGCCACCGAGCCGGCTGATCCCGTGGCACGCGCCAACTGGCTTCCCACCCCAACCGGAGACTTCCGGCCGATGCTGCGCATCTACGAACCCGACCCCAGCGTCGTTGACGGCACCTACGTGATCCCGGCGATTCGGATGGTGGAGTAGTCGAGGCGGCACCACCCCGTCCTCAGGCAAACTTCCCAGCCTATCTGTTGGTAGAACTCTCGCCTACCAACACTTAGCGACCTAAGTGTTGGTAACGGGGACACTGCAGTTGCGAAGGAACCAGCAAGTACGTCCCTCGCGGGAACGAGGGCCGCTCCGTGGCGACTACTCC
>CAMFDH010000280.1 GCA_945949035.1 uncultured Actinomyces sp. | reverse complement strand
GAACCTGCTGTCGCGGGACCCCGGTGTCATCGCGGACTATGAGGCCGACCCGCAGGTGTTCCACGGTCGGGTTCCCCTGCTGACGGGGGCATCCATGGCCGCCCAGGGGCGCCAGACCATAGATCACGCCAAGATCCTGGCCCGACCCGTCCTCATCCTGCACGGCGAGGCCGACGGTTTGGCAGACGTGGCCGGTTCAATCGAGTTCGCAGAGAATGCTGCCGATCTTGTCGAAATTAGGACATTTGAGGGCGCCTACCACGAGCTACTCAACGAGCCCGAGCATGGGATCTACACCGAGGCGGTCATCGACTGGTATAACCGGTGGTCGTAGGCGAAGGGGGTTCCCGCGGGGACCTCATCACCCTTCCCAAGGCACACCTTCACCTGCACTTCACCGGGTCCATGCGCCCGTCCACCATGCTGGAACTCGCAGAGAAGCAGGGTGTGCGTCTGCCCGGGCACCTGCTGGAGCAGGACCCTCTGACGGTTCCCGCTGACGCGCGCGGATGGTTCAGGTTCCAACGTTCCTATGACTCGGCACGCTCCCTGGTCCGCTCCGAAGAGGTCATGCGCCGTGTGGTTCGGGAGGCTGCCGAGGACGATGCGGCCGAAGGGTCCGTGCGCCTGGAGATACAGGTCGACCCGACCTCCTATGCCCCCTACGTCGGCGGAATCACCCCGGCCCTGGAGATCGTCCTCGACGAGGCGAAGATCGCCACACGTGAGACCGGGGTGGAAGTGGGCGTGATCGTCGCTGCCTCCCGCACCCGACACCCGCTGGACGCACGAGTGCTGGCCCGACTGGCAGCCCAGTACGCCGGAGACCAGCCGGGTGACGTCATAGGCTTCGGTCTCTCAAACGATGAGCGAACGGGTTCAACCGCCGAGTTTGCCAACGCATTTCAAATCGCGCGACGCGCAGGTCTGGCGCCGGTCCCCCACGGAGGTGAACTTCTCGGGGCAGAGTCGATTCGTGAGGTCGTCAACCACCTGGCCCCCCGGCGACTCGGTCACGGAGTGCGAGCCAGTGAGGACCCGGAGCTACTGATGCGTCTGATTGACGACGGGATTTCCTTCGAGATCTGTCCGGCGTCCAACGTCTCCCTTGGGATATTCCGGGAACCAGCTGAGCTTCCGCTGCAGAAGTTCCTCGATGCCGGGGCGACCATCGCCCTCAGTGCAGACGACCCCCTGCTCTTCCGGTCTCGCCTGGTTGACCAGTACACAACCGCGCGCGAGGTTCATGGACTTTCAGAGCGGCAGCTGACCAATCTGGCCCGTGACAGTATTGATGCCTCCATGGCCTCGAAAGGCTCGAAGCAACGCTGGCGGGGTCAAGTTGAGCAGTGGTTTGCCGCGACTCAGACAGGTGACAGCAGAGCGGTCCAGGGAGCCAAGTAGAGGATGGCAGCCCCGGCCAGGGCGTAGACAAGGGCATCGGACCAGCGGTTACGGGCAGAGAACCACGGGCGTCCGGGCCAGGCAAGACGCAGCAAACCCATGACAACCATGCCGGCCCCCAAGAGGATGCTGGCGGCGTAGGGACGCTCTAGTACGGCAAGCAGGACAACGGCGATGACACCCAGGGTTGCCCCAACGGCCGTAATGATCCCGAACACAAGCGAGGCATTCTTTGAGGCGCCCGGCTTAGATACGGGCAGTTCAGGTCGGGACGCGACAGGCTGACCGTCCTCAACACCCGCACCTGCGCTAGTCACCAGACCCCTCCTTAGAAGTACCTCCGAGGGCCGCACGGAATCGGCGACCCAGTTGCATTCTTGCACCATCTGCGACCGCAGTGTCCTCGGGATTGGCCTCGACCTCGACCTCGTCAACCACCTCGTCCTCGACAGCCTCTTCGTCTTCTTCAACCGGATCGGCAACGGCAACTTCTTCCATAACGTCGGCAGTTGCATCCAATCGGGACTCGCGGACCCTGCCGAACCCCTCTGCGACGTAACGGCGCGTTTCGGGGTGCAGGGCAAGTCCGAAAGTGAGGGCGATCCCACCGATCAACCCGGTGAGCGCCAGCCAGGTGAAGGGCGTGGGACCGAGCTCTGCGAGCATACCGGCTCCGAGTGAGCCGCGAGAGGTTTGCATCCACAGCAGGAGCAGAAGGGCGAACACCACGAATGCGACCCCTCCCCTTCGGGCCGAATCGGCCAGGGTGAGGCGAGCGGTCGTCACGGAGAGGAGCACACCGAGCAACATGCCCAGAAGGGCAAGCAGCAGGGTGACCCACACTCCGGGAGCGGTAATCGGGATTGTCGAAATGATGGGCAGGTACACGGGAATGTCAGCGGTAATCGGCGTGCTGGCACCCACGACCACGCCGCTGAGGACGGTGAAGCCGGTGCCGGCCATCCAGGCCAGCGCG
Source organism: uncultured Actinomyces sp. (assembly GCA_945949035.1). GTDB lineage: Bacteria > Actinomycetota > Actinomycetes > Actinomycetales > Actinomycetaceae > Scrofimicrobium. The sequence goes on along the minus strand of CAMFDH010000280.1, from coordinate 322 downwards.
CAGGCCAGGAATAGCGGCAGGTACATGGCCTGGAGGAGGCCGAGACCAAAGTTGCCAACAGTATCCAGGCCCAACATCGCAGTCGACTCAAGCACACCCTGCCACGAGGTACTCAAGGTGGCGATAGAAGCAATGAGGGAGACTCCGACGGTTACCGCCAACCACAGAAGGGCAGTCCGTACCCCGGCCCAGATCCAGCGCTGTCGCTTGGCCCAACGGGGAAACTCGCTGGTCTGTCGGGCAACCCCCCAGCCCACGGCGAACAGTCCCAAGAGGAGGGCGCCGAGGAGGGACCACCAGATGTTCACCTGGGCCCCGGTGG
>CAMFDH010000279.1 GCA_945949035.1 uncultured Actinomyces sp. | reverse complement strand
TCTGTCTTGAACTCAGCCAAGATCAGCAGACGGTCATCGGGGCTCGCATAGATGTAGTCAGGTGAGCCCCTGTGGCCTGTGCCCCGTTTTGAGGCGCTCGCCAATGCCGCTTTGATCTCTTGGGTCGGCGGGCTGTTTGTCCATGCGTGCTTGACCTGCCTCGCATCGAGTGCTTGGCGGCAAAGAGAGTCATTGTCGTCGAGCCGCGCCATATGAGACTCCGTTCGTCTGTATCCAAAACCATTGCGTGTCATAAAGGCTAGCATGGTAGCGTGCAAAAAACGCAACCTCGGCTGACGACAAACAACTGTGTAGCTCAGCATCGGGGTGGCGCATGGGTGGCCTAGCTCTGAGCAGGGCGGGAGTTCCCCGAACCTCGAAGTCGTAGACCTAGCGCTGGGCTTCGTCAGAAAGGAAGCTCAGTACAGCGAGTCATCCTCTTTGGATGCTGATGGTTGGTTAGGTCGACAAGTGTTTTGTGGGCCTGAGTGTGTTCAAATGTGCCCCATATAAAGTGTGGATCTTTGCGTGCTCATAAGGGCTCGTTTTTGAGTCTGCCGCGACACGCCGTTGTAAGTAGGCTCAACCTGAGAAATCAAGATGGACTCAACCCGAATCCAAGCTGGTCAGCGAAGCCAAGCCGAGCAAGAAAGCACAGCGAAACAATGTCAGCCTCGGTCAACCGCAAGCCCGTTCTTGCCATTGACTTGGATGACGGACTGCTGCGATACGTGGAACCATACGATCACACACCAAATCGTCTCTTCATGCTCACCGACCCCGGAGCGGGGCTGATACAGGAGCAGATGGATCTGATCGAAACTTGGATCGACGCTAAGGTGCGCATTAACCAGTGAACTCGCTAGGCACAGACCGGCTCATAGACCGCCGGCACCTGGTGGGGACCATACTTCTGCCCCAAATGCGACGTGGAACGGCTGCACAGACTCTCAGAGAGCCTGAACGCGCTAGCAGCTTGAACGAAAAACAAACCTAGACAGGAGCACCAGCATGTTCGATGATTACGCCGACATTGTGCGCAACCAAAAGATCGAAGACGCAAAGATTTCCAGTCGCGTCTTTTCGATGCTGCGCCGACAGGAAGACAGCATCGACGCCCAGCGGACCCAGCACCAGTCGAACAAGCAGCGCCAGCGCGAACAGGACCGTCGCAGCACAGTGCGGACGCGACTCAGGTTGCCGCGCAAACGCTAGGTGACAGGAGCAGGATGTTGCCAGCTAATCGTGTTGCCGCACCTATCCACAGGGTTGTCCACAGGCTCGGGATTTGGTTGACTGACAAAACAAAATAGCCGCAAGCGGCATCTGCAAACACCTCGCGACCAGCGCAAAGGGGTCGGTGGGTTGCTTGACTGGGTGGGGTTAGCCCCGCTGGTACAACGGCAAAACAAAGTGGGGCTGGCTCACCTGCCTTCGCTGTGACGGTTAGGTCGGCTCCTAGGGGCCACGTTCGGCTAGGTCCCATAGACCGGATCAGCCACAGACCTGCTCAGTCTCTTGGGGTACGTTGAACCAGCTTTCAAAAAGAAGCTCACCCTACCGTCGTATCGAAAAACTCGGCGTTGAACCACGGGTAGACCCACTCAAACAGCCCATAAACGACCGCGGCAATCAGAACGACCGCCCACACCGCCTTCAGCCAAGTAGGGCCGGGCAGCAGCCTAAAAATTGATGCATACATGTTTTCTCCACTCAGGTTCCGTCACTGCCGCCACCGGCAGGCTCATCTTTCAACAGGATTGGGATACCCTCAGATTTCGGCACCCAGTAGACCATTTCGCTCCACACAATGAACCGCTCAGTGTTCCCAAACTCCGGGTGACAGGTCGTCATCGTCATGACCCGCTTCGTCGGTGTCTCGCCCGGCTCATTGGGGACCGGCAAAATCACGCGCGTATCTGACGGATTCACGATCTCGCGGCCCGTCACCTGGTATACCAGCCACGCCTGATCGGTCTCAACCACAATCGGATCTCCATCTTCTAGAGTGTCGATGCGACGAAAGTTGTTCCCGTAGGTGCGCCGGTGAGCAGCAATCGCAAAGTTCCCGATTTCCCCGGCCTGCTGGGTTTCCATGTAGTGTCCAGCCCACCCGTAATCCAGCACGTAGTGGCTGGTTCCTTGTGCGATCGGCATGACCCGATAGTTCCAACGCGGCACATGCAAGAGTGCATAAATCTCTCCCTCCGGTATGTCACCCACCTCAGGCGGAGCATCGGTGCGCTGCATATCCGTATAAGGGGAAGCAGTATCTTGGGCGGGAGGATTCTCGGCGCGGAACGCAGCGACCTCACCAGCCACCGCCGACTCCACCTTCACTGAGGTCCACCACAACTGCCACACCACAAACAGCAGCAAAAACAATCCCGCCGTAATCAGCAACTCACCAAACACGCCAACAACTGTCACACGCTTGCGGCGCTTTTGGGTTCGACGAGGCTGGAAAGGGGACAGGCGCGGATCATGAACCGGCTTCCAACGGGGCTGACCCTGCAACGGGGTACTGGGCGGAAAATCGTACATACCCTACTTGTGGGACAGGTGGGCTAAAAGACCGAGATGACGATAGGAAGTCCTGTCTTAGCTTGAATGGGTCCAACCCGCCGCCTAGCTGAACCCACGGGGTTAGCTAGCCCGACCCGCCGCCTAGCTGAACCCACGGGGTTAGCTAGCCCGGTCTGGTATCCCCG
>CAMFDH010000278.1 GCA_945949035.1 uncultured Actinomyces sp. | reverse complement strand
AGGAGGATTCCCGCATTGTTGACGAGGACGTCGATTCGTCCAAACGCGGCGATAGTACCTGCGACGATGGTGTCCCATTCTTCTTCGCTGGCAACGTTGTGTGGCATGAAGATGGCGTTCTCACCAAGCTCAGCCGCAAGCGCCTTGCCGCCGTCAACGTTGAGGTCGGTGATGACTACCTTCGCACCCTCCTTGACGAAGAGTCTGGCATCCGCGGCACCCATGCCACTTGCACCACCGGTAATGATTGCTACTTTTCCGTCTAGGCGTCCAGCCATAACGTTCCCCTTTTTCTCTTCTCTGAGAACCCAGGTGGGGGCATGTCTACGATGCCTGGATACCAACCCGGGTATCTGTAGGCTATCCGGGCTCCGGAGGATACGCCAAGTGATAGTGGTCGCAGCCCAGCCTAGGGAAGCAGGGGGACGAATGAGTAGAGACCGTGCTCTGTGGTTGCTATGCTGCCCCGGCTGTCCTTGGTGATCCGCAGCATCCGCGAGGCGACCGGCAGCACCATAGTGCCCCCGGGGCCCAGCTGCTGAATCAGTTCTTGAGGAATGGTGTCCGCGTTTGCGGAGACGAGGATGCGGTCGAAGGGGGCGTGCATCGGTAAGCCCAGTGTGCCCCGTTCTGCCACATGCACGGTTGCCTGGGGCCACGGTCCAAGCGCCTCGCGTGATTGGTCAACCAGCTCAGGGATGCGTTCCACCCCGTAGACCCGGCCCTGCGGTCCGACTAGTTCGGCGAGAAGTGCGGTGGTCCACCCAGATCCCGATCCCACGTCGAGGACGAACGCTCCCACCGGGACATCAAGTAGGCGCAACATGTTCGCGACGGTTGTTGGCTGTGAGTTCGTCACTCCGTACCCGATGGAGAGTGGGGCGTCGATGTCAGCGAACTTGCGTTGCTCAACGGGAAGAAATCGAGGGCGCGGGGCCGCCTCGAATGCCCTCCAGATCGGATCGATCATCCTGGGCCTCCCTGTCATGAGTGTGCCTTTTTCGACTCTATCGCCTTACTTTGGCGTTCTCCAGACATGTCGAACGCATCTACTGCGGGCAAAGGCATACGCGTGTTCTGCCGCAATGTAAGCGCCCGCCTAAGCTGGGGTCCATGGAGATTACGGTTTTCGACGGTGAGTCATTCAGCGTGAGTCCATTCGATCACGCCTTGACTAAGGCGGATGCCTGCAAAATGGGCCATTCTCTCTGGGTTGACGCCCGACTTGATGGTCCGGACGATCCAGATGCTCCCCATTTTCTAGAGACCTTCGATCTCGATCCGACGAAGGCCCTCGATATTCTTGCCGCCCGCCTAGACCTTCCGTTTCGACTGACTCCCCAGGACGTCCACGGGGTGGCCTGGATTGATGACCTCGACGGTAGTCCAGCTCACCTGGTGCTCTTCCACTGGAATGAGCACCGGCTACTCACGGTTCGCCTCGGGGGTGATGCCGGCATGCTCTTTATTAGGAAGCGAGTCATGGAGCGGATCATCACCGTCGGTGACTCTCCGGTGCGCCTTCTTGCCGATACCCTTCGGCTGATGATGATTACCGTTCAACGGGGGCTCACCGAGACCGCCGTTCGAGTCGGGGAACTCAACGAAGAGATTGTCAAGACAGTCAAGCCCAATCCGGAGCAGGGGGCTGAACTAGCCGCCTACCGCGCCGTCTTTCATACCATCTCACTGAGGTTCCCCTCCTACATGGTGAATGCACGCGCCGCACTAATCGATCCACCGCATGTGAATGGCGCAGAAGCGGACGACCTCGGCCTGCTTGAGTCCTACGTGAAGATTGTTGATCACACCCAGGTGCTCATCGATTCGGTCGATGATTCCCTACGCCACACCGCTGATGCGCTGCAGTCGCAAATGACGTTCTGGCAGGGGAACCAGGTCAATGTCCTAACCGCCATGGCCGCCGTGTTTATTCCCATTACTTTCATCACCTCCTACTTTGGAATGAACTTCGACTGGATGGTTGGTGAAGTCAACTCGATTGCACACTTCATGATCTTCGGAGTTGGACTTGTTTTGCTGGCAATTATCGGCTCAATCATCCTGCTTCGCCGCAGCGGATACGCGCTTAGTGTTGAGGAACAGGCCGGTGTGGAACGTGCCCGCAAGCGCAGCCTCACACGCAGGCGCCGCGTCGACAGTGCGGACCTGTCGACACCGAGTGGTGCCTGAGGCCGTAGTCTTGTCGAGCTCTATCCCTCTGATTGAAGACGACTAGCAAATGGCAGCTGAACCAACATTCACGATCCGACCCTATGAGCCCTCCGACTGGGCGGACGTAGGTCGAGTCTGTGTCCTCACCGGCGCCTCCGGCTCCGATGCAACCGGGCAGTATGCCAGCGACGAACTGCTTCCCGCCATTTATGCCTATCCCTACGTCCAGCATGACCCCCAGCTTGCCTGGGTGGTGGAAATGGTAGACGAGGGCACGGCTTCAGTTGTCGGATACGTTTTGGGCACCGCCGATGTCGCAGCCTTCGCACAGTGGTGGAAGAAAGAGTGGACTCCCCTCTATGAGGATCTCCTTCCGGTTGATGACAGCTGGACCAGCTCCGATCGCGAGATGCGCAGAAGAGGCGAACGGCCTGAGACCCAGGTGACCAGGTTTGCAGCAGAGTATCCCGCCGAACTCCATATCGACCTCCTCCCTGAGGCTCAGGGAAGGGGACTTGGTCGAGCGCTCATCCGAGTGTTTGC
>CAMFDH010000277.1 GCA_945949035.1 uncultured Actinomyces sp. | reverse complement strand
TGAATCCGTGGAATCGCTTGAGGACGTCATTGAGCGCACGGTTCGCGTACTTGCCAACCTGACCGGCCAGGCAGCGGTCGCGGAGTTCCCTGATATTATCCCCGACCGGGTGCGACGCATTGAACTGGTCGACCTCGATGAAGTGCGTCTTCTGGTCATTGTGGTTACCGCAGCCGGGGGAGTGTTTGAGGGGCACCTAATCCTTCCCCCGGAGCTTCGCGGCCCGGATGGTTCCGCACTGCGTTCCGTACGTGACGCAATCAACCGGGCACTCGAGGGCGTAGCCGCAGGACGGGTGGGCGGCGCCGTGGCTCAGGGTCGGGAACTAATAAGTGAGACATATCGTCAGCTCTACGACCTGGTTGCCGAGGTGGTTCAGGAGCGCCTTGGATCATTTGAAACCTCGAGGATCGTCACTGCGGGAGCCGCCAATCTGGCCCGGGCCGGAGTCGATTTCCATGATGTGGCGCGGGTTCTGGAGGTTCTTGAGGACCAGTCCGCCCTCATCCGTATTCTCCACAACGTTCAGCTGGCGCCCGTGCAGGTGTCAATCGGGGCGGAGAACCTTCACGAGGGTCTGGCCGGGGCCTCGCTGGTCTCGGCGACCTACGGCTCGGGTGGAACCATCACCACCCACTCAGAACTACCCCTCAGCCACGTCGGTGTGATCGGCCCAACTCGAATGGATTACGGTCGTTCGCTGGCGGCGGTAGAGGCTGTGTCCGGCTATTTGTCGCGACTACTGTTGAAGCAATCCGGGGCGTCTTGGGACGTCCCTGTTCAAAGCCAGGAAGCTAGGGAAGAAACCGAGTGACGGACTACTACGAACTACTGGGTGTCAGCCGCGACGCGTCAACCGAAGACATCCGACGCGCCTACCGCAAAAAGGCCCGCGAACTGCACCCCGACTACGCGGGGCCAGAGTCTGAAGACGCTTTCAAGTCGGTTTCGATGGCGTATGAGGTCCTCTCAGACCCTGAGAAGCGTCAGCGTTACGACCTTGGCGGCGGTCCCGGCATGGGTAATGGCTCCACTGGCTATGGCGGGTTCCAGGGAGGCGGCTTTGGCTTCCAGGACATCTTCGAGACCATGTTCTCCAACATGGGTGGCTTCGGTGGGGGCACGGGTGCCCCGCAGTACGGCCGTCCCGGACAGGACACTCTGATAGCCGTTGAGGTTTCACTTCGAGATGTTGTTTTCGGTGCCACCAAAGAGATCCTGGTGGACTCTGCGATGACCTGCACCACCTGTGGTGGTGACGGTGCGGCCCCGGGGACCACCCCCGTGACATGCGTGGAGTGCAGCGGAACCGGTTCGGTGACCCGGGTGCAGAACACTCTTCTGGGCCAGATGCGTGTCGCTACTGCCTGCCCCAGATGCCAGGGTCAGGGCCAAACCATTCCCACCCCGTGCTCCGAATGTCATGGTGAGGGACGGGTTCAGGCCAGCCGAAGTGTCACGGTAGAGATCCCCGCGGGGGTTGAGAACGGAACCAGGATTCGCCTGCGCGGTGATGGTCAGGCAGGCACCCGGGGAGCGCCCGCCGGTGACCTCTACGTTGAGGTTCGTGAGATGCCAGACCCGATGTTCTCGCGTCGCGGCAACGACCTCAACACGTCAATCAAGGTTCCGATGACCACGGCTGCCCTGGGAACTCGGTTTACCCTGCAGACCCTTGACGGGGACCAGCAGGTTGACATTCAGCCTGGTACACAACCCGGCGAGATCATCACCATCAAGGGCCTTGGTGTTAAGAGGCTGCGCAGCAATAGTCGGGGTGACCTGCACATTCATGTCGAGGTCGAGGTTCCCCGCAAACTTGACTCAGAGTCAAAGTCCCTGCTTGAGCAGCTGGCAGCACTGCGCGGAGAGGCTCGCGTCGAGCCGGTTAGTTCGCGCTCGGGTGGCTTCTTTGACAAGTTCCGTGGGAAACGCTGACCCGGGTGACCAGGCCGGTCTTCATCACGCCGCTCGTAGAGCTGGCTGACAGTCCCGAAGCCAGCGCCGTTCCTCTGGCGCAGGCGGCCTCCGTGGGTGCCCAGCTGCGCCTGACAGGACAGGAGGCGCACCACGCCCGTAAGGTCCAGCGACTTCGCCAGGGCGAGGAACTCGACCTCACCGATGGTCAGGGAACCCGGGTGACCTCGGTGGTCGTGACAGGCCACGAGGGAGACCTTGACGTCCGCGTCACGGCGGTGTTGACCGAGGACGAACCCCAGCCACGGCTGGTGCTTGTCCAGGCCCTAGCTAAGGGGGGTCGTGACGAAGCTGCTGTGGAGAGCGCAACTGAAGTTGGGGTCGACAGGGTAATCCCGTGGGCTGCGTCCCGAAGTATCGTCCGTTGGGAGCCCCGCAAGGCGGAAGCGGGAACAGCCAGGTGGCAGAGGATTGCCACCGCAGCAGCAAAGCAGGCTCGTCGGGCCTGGGTTCCTCAGGTTTCACAGGTGCAGACAACACGTCAGCTGGCCGGCGTGGTTCGTGAACTGGTTGAGGCCGGCGGCGTCGCCCTCATCTGCCACGAGAGCGCGACCTCGCAGTACAGTTCGGTGATCGAGGAGCTGGGGAAGCGGCTGGAAAGCGCCCCTGAGGTCGCCGTCCTCGTCGGACCCGAGGGTGGCATCAGCGACGAAGAGCTGGCAGTGCTCGTGGAAGCCGGGGGCACAATTATCCAGCTGGGAGACACGGTCATGCGTTCATCAACGGCCGGAACTGCGGCGCTGGTTGCGCT
>CAMFDH010000276.1 GCA_945949035.1 uncultured Actinomyces sp. | reverse complement strand
GGATTCGGCGTTCTCAACGCGGATCGGGTTGATCTTGTGCGGCATGGTTGATGAACCAGTGGATCCCTGGGCAGCCAGTTCCTGGCGGAAGTAGCCGAGTGAAATGTAGGTCCACATGTCTGTTGCCAGGTTGTGGGCGATACGGTTGAATGCCGCGAGGTCTGAGTAGAGGTAACCCTGCCAGTCGTGGGACTCAATCTGTGTGGTGACTGGGTTCCAGGTCAGACCCAGCCCCTCCACGAAGAGACGGCTGATCTCAAACCAGTCAAGGCCCGGCAGAACCACGGTGTGGGCGGAGTAGGTACCCGTGGCGCCGTTGAACTTTCCCAGGTACGCGGCTCCCTCGATGCGCCTGATGGCATGGGAAAGACGCCAGCCGAATACGGCTAGTTCCTTACCGACGGTGGTGGGGGTTGCGGACTGGCCGTGGGTGCGGGCCAGCATGGGGACTTCCGCAAGCGCCCTCGCCATGACCGAGATGGTGGCGACGAGGGAGCGGGCGCTGGGAAGCCACACCTCTTCGATGGCGCCGCGGGTGCCGAGGGCGACTGCCAGGTTGTTGATGTCCTCAGACGTGCACAGCAGGTGAACGGCCTCTTGGTAGCGGTTCAGCGCGCTTGAGCCACCCCCGTCAGAGGTGCTGTCACCGTAGCCGGCGATGTGTTCGCGAACCAGGTACTCCACGGCCTTGACGTCATGGCGGGTTTCGGCCTCAAACTCACCCAGACGGGCCCGTCGTTCCTCGTTGTAGTCGGCTGGAAGGTCTCGCAGGTAGGCGACCTCGTCCTCCGAGAGGGCGGGTAGTCCAGGAACCAGAGCGTGTTCGGAGATGAACACCAGCCACTCAACTTCGATGTGGAGACGGAGGCGGTTGATCGCATCTTCAGAGAGGTACTCGGTGAGCTGGTAGGTCTGGGCCCGGTAGCGGCCATCCAGCGGCGAAAGGGCCCAGCCGCGATCCGCTACTGCCGAATCGTCGTGGGGCGTGGGTGAAGATGCGTTGGACATGGAACTTCCAATACTGCTCGGCTCGGAATGAGGTACCCCTAAGGATAGGCGTGCCGTCACCGGGAGTGAACGGAGGCCATCTCTCCGGCAGTTCCCAGTGCGTTGGTGGCGTGACCATCCACAGCCTGTACTGGGGTCCGAGAGGGAATCGGGTGGCGCGCAGTAGCGTCGTCGAATGTTTGGTTATGAAGACGCAGAACGCGTGGCCGCTGCGCAGGGGGTTCTTGACTATGCGGTGACCGCGCTCGCCCATGCACACTGCCCGGGATGGAAAGGCAGTGCGGCCGAGGCCGCGGACCAGATGCGGGTGGAACTGGCAACTCTCGGCTCAGACCTCTACAGGCAGCTTCATGTGCTGCGCCTGGAGATTGAAGAGATTGCGTTGCTGAGGAGCACACTTCTTTCCCAAGCTGCCTGCTCTGTTACAACAGGAGGGGGATGGTGACGACACCATGGCTGTGGGTCACCGAGGGGGTGACCAGTGTGGACACAAGTGAGTTGATGGCTGCCTGCGTGCAGGTGGCAGATGCGCTGTCAGCGGGTCGATCGGCTTCCGCTTACCTCTACGAACTTTCCTGGGGACCAGGCCTGAGCACAGGGTGGCTCTCGGAGGTGGTTACTTCGCTGGATTCCCCTCTGGCAGCAGAGATCGCTGAGCGCACCGCCCTGGTGCAGTCTCGACTCAGCCAGGTGCATGAGGACCTGCAGGCCTTTAGTAGTCGCACCGGTGCCTTCTCCGACTGGGTGGCCCAGGCGGCACTCATCTATGCCGCCGCAGAGGAGGGGGCGGCCGGATATGCCCGCACCTGTTCTCTTCTGGATGGTTTAGGTTGCTCCTTCACGGGCGGAGAGGGAGTTGGCGGCCGCCTGCAGGCCGGTGCCCAACTGGTTGGAGCACTGCCCGGAATGATAGGAGACTTCACGGCCCACGGAGGTGGCAGTCGGGGTGAGGCCGGAGCCGGGGTGCTGCTTCAAGGTCACCTGCAGTCGCTTGCGGGCGGACCGGAGCGATTCCTCTCGGCTGTGGTTGCCGTTGCAATCTGGTGGCGCAGCCTGGGTGATCTCGCCTCCTCTCCCAGTCGGGGTGTCCTGCTCAAGTCTGGCTCGGGGAACTACACCTGGGTGGGGGAGCAGGGGGAATCAAGCCCGGTTGCCAGCTTCTCACCAGAGTCCTTCCAACAGGTTGATGACCAAGGAGTCCGCCGGGCTCATAAGAGGCTGGAGCGGATTGAGCCGGTACGCGAGGACGTCCGAGAGCTACTGGCCGGGGTGGGTTTGGATGCCTCCGGTTTGCCCCTGGAGCTGCTGGCCCCGTCTAGTACCCAAGCTGTCGACGCTGTGGTCCCGCTGACCGCAGCGGCACTGCTGGCCCGTGTAGCTGGCAGTGGTTCGTCCCCCTCTGTGGGTGAGGTGCAGGTTCTGCGCCACTCCTCGGCAAACAGCAGACAGTCGTGGTCTGTGGTGATACGAGGAACTCAGGAGTGGCTTCCGGGTTCCCTCAACCCACAGGACATGCAGTCCAACTTTTCAGCGGTTGCCGGGAATCAGAGTGATCAACAGCGGGCGGTAGAAGAGGCGATGAGGGCATCTGGAATCGAGCCGGGGGACCCGGTCGAGCTGGTCGGCCACTCGCAGGGTGGCTCCATCGCCCTCAAGGTTGCAGGCGACCCCAAACTCAAGGACCAGTTCAACATTGTCTCGGTTCTCACCGCCGGGGCTCC
>CAMFDH010000275.1 GCA_945949035.1 uncultured Actinomyces sp. | reverse complement strand
CGGGTCCTTCCGCCACGCCGAGAACAGTGCGTCCTCAAAACCCGTCCTCGTAATCCGCTTCAGGAACACAGCGGGGATGATCTGGTCGGTGTCGACGTTCGACCGTCGCAGCGGGACTCCAATGCCCTTGTGAGTGCTGATCTTTTCCATGTCTACTTCGCCTCTCCGGTCTTACCTGCGCCGTACTCTGCCCCCAGTTGCGCGCCCTGTGGGATGACGTCGAGGTCGGCCGGGCTGGACAGGGTCCCCCGGATTGCGGTTGCCGCTGCGACAAGCGGCGAGACCAGGTGGGTACGGGCATCGCGTCCCTGACGCCCCTCGTAGTTTCGGTTCGAAGTCGAGGCGCTGCGCTGCCCCGGCTGAAGCTGGTCGGGGTTCATGCCCAGACACATCGAGCAGCCCGCGCTGCGCCACTCCGCCCCAAAGTCGGTGAAGATCTTGTCCAGGCCCTCTTCCTCTGCCTGAAGCTTGACGCGTTGTGAACCCGGTACCACCAGCATGTCAATGCTGTCTGCCTTCTTCTGGCCCTTGAGGACGGCTGCGGCCATCCGCAGGTCTTCGATGCGGGCGTTGGTGCAGGAACCCAGGAACACCACGTCGACCGGGATGTCCCGCATCTTGGTGCCGGGAGCCAGGTCCATGTAGGCGAGGGCGCGCTGCGCTGCCGAACGGTCGATGGGGTCTGCGAAGGAGTCGGGGTCGGGAACCTCACCTGACAGGGGAACTCCCTGACCCGGGTTGGTGCCCCAGGTGACGAAGGGTTCGATATCGGCGGCGTCGAGGACGACCTCGGCATCAAAGACCGCGTCCTCGTCGGAGGCGAGCTGCCTCCAGTTCTCCACTGCCGCGTCCCACTCTTCACCCACCGGGGCGTGCGGGCGACCCTTGATGAACTCAAACGTCGTCTCATCCGGGGCGATCATGCCGGCGCGAGCCCCGGCCTCGATCGACATGTTGCAGATGGTCATGCGGGCTTCCATCGACAGTTCCCGAATCGCCTGACCGCGGTATTCGAGGACGTAGCCGGCTCCCCCACCCGTACCGATCTTGGCGATGACCGCCAGGATAATGTCTTTCGAGGTGACACCGGGCTTCAGGGACCCGTTGACGGTGATCGCCATGGTTTTGAAGGGCATGACCGGCAGGGTCTGGGTGGCGAGGACGTGCTCGACCTCGGAGGTGCCGATACCAAAGGCCAGTGCCCCGAAGGCACCGTGGGTCGAGGTGTGTGAGTCACCGCAGACGATGGTGGCACCCGGCTGGGTCAGACCCAGCTGCGGTCCGACAACGTGGACGATGCCCTGCTCAACATCGCCCAGCGAGTGCAGCCGCACCCCGAACTCCGCTGCGTTCTGGCGCAGGGTGTCGATCTGCAACCTGGAGGTCAGGTCGGCAATCGGAAGGTAGATGTCCTTGGTGGGGGTGTTGTGGTCCTCAGTGGCGATGGTGAGGTCGGGGCGACGCACGGGACGTCCTGCCAGTCGTAGTCCCTCAAAGGCCTGCGGGCTGGTTACTTCGTGGACAAAGTGCAGGTCGACGTAGAGAAGGTCGGGAGCATTCCCCTCACCCTTCTTGACAACGTGCTGTTCGCGCACCTTTTCGGCCATTGTTTTGGCCATACCGGTTCACCTCTCCACCAGACGATTCTTCGAGGTCTGTACTGATTTGAGTAGACTTTGCTGAGAACCATGTGGGCCCATGGGCCCCTAGTCCTTCGTTCAACTAGAGTTTGCGACCTGTCCACGCTGTGTCGATTTTGCATCTCATTAGTTGGAATGACAGTATTCAGCCATGGATGAGACTAGCGATTCCAGTGGCGTTGGTGTACTCGATAAAGCCGCGATGGTCCTTGGCGCCCTTGAGGGGGGTCCGGCGACCCTAGCGCAGCTGGTGGCGGCCACGGGCCTGGCCCGCCCCACAGCTCACCGCCTGGCTGTGGCCCTTGAGCATCACCGCCTGGTGACGCGCGATATGCAGGGTCGGTTCGTCCTCGGACCACGCCTGCAAGAATTGGCTTCGGCGGCCGGTGAGGACCGCCTGATTTCCTCTTCCCTACCGATTCTGGTGGCGCTTCGCGATCACACCAAGGAATCGGCGCAGCTGTTCCGCTGGCAGGGCGACTACCGCGTCTGTGTGGCCTCCGCAGAACCCAAGACCGGTCTGCGCGACTCGATTCCCGTCGGCGCCACCCTGTCTCTCAAGGCTGGTTCCGGAGCCCAGATCCTGCTGGCCTGGGAAGAGCCGGAGCGTCTGCACCGCGGCCTCATCGGCGCTTCCTTCACCGCCACCACCCTGTCGCAGGTTCGTCGCCGCGGCTGGGCCCAGTCGGTTGGAGAACGCGAACCGGGTGTTGCCTCGGTTTCCGCTCCGGTGCGCGGTCTTGACGGCCGTGTCATCGCCGCCCTCTCAGTCTCCGGACCGATTGAGCGCATGGGACGCCAGCCCGGACGCCTCTACGGCCCCGCGGTGGTAGCGGCTGCGAACCGCCTGACGGAGTTCCTGCGAACCGTCGAAGAATCCGGACTCTAAACCGGCTTCCTCACGAAGACCTATTGGCCGCGGCGCTCCATCTTGAGTGCCGCGGCTTCTTCGTAAGCGACCTCATACGCCGGCAGGGCGTTCTTCCAGGAGTAGGGGATCTCCACCGACTGGTTGTGCTGCTGGTAACCGCGTACCTCGGCCTCGTCCCGCACCCAGTCGACCAGGACCTGCACCATTTCCTCATCCGTGGGAACGGACCGTCCCTCAAC
>CAMFDH010000274.1 GCA_945949035.1 uncultured Actinomyces sp. | reverse complement strand
CGACTACGCGGGCGGACGATCCATCCTTCTCTCCTCCAGCCAGGGGGTGACGGCCCGCGTCCTCGACCCTGATGTTGTGGCTGAAGACGGTATCTTTGTCGCCTGGTCGACAGCCACCGAGGGACCGGTAACCATCGTGGCCGATGAGGAAAATGACCTGCCCCCAGGACACTGGGGTAACTACATTCAGGCCTGCGTTGACCGCCTCACCCTGAACTTCGGTCCCCTGAAGCCAGCTGTGATCGAGGTCGATTCGACCCTGCCGCTGGCCTCGGGGATGAGCTCTTCGTCGGCGCTGGTTGTCGCGGTCGCCCTCGCGCTGGCAGACCACAATGACCTGTGGAGAGACCCTGCCTGGCAGGCTAACATCACCGATCGCATCGACCTGGCTGCCTACCTCGCCACCATCGAAAACGGTCTCTCGTTCAAAGAGCTACCCGGTACCCGTGGGGTCGGCACCTTCGGCGGGTCCCAGGATCACACCGCCATGTTGAACTGCAGGGAGGGCGAACTGGGGGTCTTCAGGTTTGCTCCCACGGTCTTTGAAGGTTCGCTTCCGCTGGCGCAGGAGTGGACCTTTGTGGTGGCTGTCTCCGGGGTTCTCGCAGAGAAGACCGGGGCCGCTCTGGAGGCCTACAACAACGCCTCTCTGCAGGTCAGTCGTCTGGTGGAGCTGTGGAACCAGTCTGAGGAAACACAGGTCACCACGTTGGCGCAGGCCCTGGCTGAAGAGGGGGGCCGAGAGAGAATGCTTGAGATCGCCTCGTCAGACCCGCTTCTGAGCGCTCGGTTGCAGGCTTTCCTCATCGAGATGGAGCAGGCCATTCCCGCGGCCCTCGCTGCGCTTGAGGCCGGTGACATCGAGGCCTTCGGTCGGGCGGCTGTTCTGTCCCACCGCAATGCCGACACGAACCTGGGTAATCAGGTGCCTGAGACGAACGCCCTGCAGCGCCTTGCCCTCGAGCTGGGTGCCGTCGGAGCCTCAGGCTTCGGGGCCGGATTCGGCGGTTCCGTCTGGGCGCTGGTGCATACGGATGAGGCTGAGGAGTTCGCGCAGCGCTGGCTTGAGGCCTACCTCGCGGAGTTCCCGGAGACGAGACAGCGCGCGTCCACCCTGCTGACAAAGCCGAGTGAAGCCGCGCGCCGCCTCTAGTCCTACTACCTACAGGTTGATCCAGCTGCTGCCGTAGCCGGGAAGCTCGACCTCGACCTCGACACGGTCCCCATTGGAATCGTGCCCCCCGAGGACGCGTGTGCTTTCCGGCTCGGCGGACTGGTTGTAGACGAACGCCCTATTCACGTTCGGGTACCAGGCCACCTCGACCTCAGGGTTGGTGGTGATGAGGACGTCCTCCCACTGCTCTTCCGCGTGCGCGGCAAACATCAGAGCGCGCAGCAGAAGTCGCGAGTTGGTAGCGGAGTAGGGCAGTCCCGCGATGTAAACGGCGCGTCCCTCACCAAAGTCGTTAACAGACAGCTTCACCGAACCGTCCTTCTCGGAAAGGACACTGACACCGGATCCGATGGCGATGATGTCTCCGGGGTCTTCGCCGGTATCAAGGTCGCCGATTAGGTCACGGGTGATGAAGTGATCCTCAGCGACGGGTTCGGGGTGGCGGGTGGTGGACAGGGTCCAGTGAATCTCCATGTCGACACCGAGGACGTCGTCGAGCTGGAACACCGGGCCGGCCTCGGGGGTGTAGGCCGTGGGGGCACCGACCCCAACGAAGCCACCTCCGTTGTAGACGTAGCGGCGAATCAGGGCCTGCAGCTGCGGGTTCTTCCACTCGACTCCGCCTGAGAAAGCCGTGTCACGGGCTCCCGCGTTGATCAGGACATCGATATCGTCGAGGACGGCGCCCTCGCTGCGAAGGACGTCCTCGAACGAAATGAAGCGGACGTCAAGGGGGAGGCCCGCGAGGGACTCAAGGACCCCGGTGTAGCTGTAGATCTGCTTGTACCAGAGCGCGTGAGCAACCATGTAGGTCTGCCAGGTCCGCAGGGCGCCCCAGGAGTTGAGCACCGCGACAACGGGCTTGGCCTTGACGGGAAGTTCGCCTCCCGTGGTGTCGTGCAGGGAGCGGAACTCGGTGACGATCTCTTCCATCTTGTCGATGAACTCAGGGAACTGAAGGGCGAGGGAGAGGTAGCCGCCGTAGCCGATCCGATCCAGGGGCTTGCGGACAATTGCGCGTCGGGCCTGGGCCCAACCGACCTCGGCCTCACCAACCGGGTCACCTTCGGGATTGAAGGTGTCCGGGAAGAAGTAGGGGAGGAAGCGACCCTCGGTGTAACGGACGTGGGGGATGTCCGAGATCATGCGGCAGGTCGCGGCAGAGCCCACCGAGCCGACCACCGCATCCATGTCCACCTGGGCGAAGTGTGGTCCGTAGGGTTCCACACCGATCCAGTTGTCACCGAGGAACATGATCGCCTCGCGGCCAGCCTCATGAGTCGCCTTGACCAGCTCACCAGCCTGCTTGGCGACGCGCCGAGAGGTGAAGGCAATCCAGGCCGTGAACTTCTCCGCGGGAACACGAGTCGGGGCGGGAGAGGGCCCACGAACGGCGAAATCCTCCGGCGTCATCCGGTAGCCGTGCTCGCGGTAGAAGTCTTCCAGGGCCGGAATCGACACCGCTGCCGAGTAGCCGAACCAGTCGACGTACTTCTCTTTGGCGTGGTCGTTGAAAGCCAGGGTGAAGTGGTAAAAGAAGGTCGTAAAGCGCACCACGTCAACCTCGGGGTGGTCCTT
>CAMFDH010000273.1 GCA_945949035.1 uncultured Actinomyces sp. | reverse complement strand
CGGATCCAACGTGTTCTTACGCGACCTGTTCACGCTGATCTCCTCATTAGGTATACATGTGCGTGCAACCACCGACAAGGACCGCAGACAGGTCCTGCAAGTCCGCAGCCCCGATGTGAACCTGTTTCGATCTAAAGCAAAAAGAGAACAGCTTGAACGGGCGATCCGTAAAGCCGGTAAGACAGCGCTAACATCATCGGCGCACATCACCTACATTCGACCTGTCGATTCGGTTCCGGTACGGTGCATAACCGTCGAAGACGAGAAGCACCTGTTCTTGGTAGGGCGGTCCATGGTGCCAACCCACAACTCCTTGGCTTACTTGGTGCCCGCAGCTCTAGCTGCTACTGAACGCGGTGAACGGACCCTAATATCCACGGAGTCTTTGTCGCTGCAAGCCCAGATTATCAACAAGGACGCTCCCGCAGTGGTCGGTGCTACCGAAAATGTGACCGGCAGGCGCGTGAACTTCGCGTTACTGAAAGGCTGGTCCAACTATGCGTGCGAGAAAGCGGCACGCCAGTCGGCGGCAACCCTAACAGGACTATCGAAAGACATTAGCTTACGCAAACTAGTCGACGCCTTGGACGGGATCAGTGACACGCAGGCTGAGATCACTAAATGGGCGTTAGAACAGTACTTGGATGCGGGGGCTAGCGGGGATAAGTACTCTTGGGAGGGCAAAGCAAACGACTGGCATAACGTGTCTGTTACCCCATCAGAGTGCTCGGGTGTGAAGTGTCGCTTCTTTGACACCTGCAAACCGGCGTTAGCGAAACTAAAAGCCGCAGAGTCAGATGTGGTGGTAACCAACCATTCAATGCTGGCGGTTCAAGCAGCGAAGGCTGTTCCGGCAGTGGTCGGAAACCGCAGACTGGGGCGGTTCGACAACGTGATTGTTGATGAAGCCCATGCTCTCCCCGGTAACGTGCGGAACCAGGGGGCAGTAGAAATATCGGGTCATAAGATCCGGTCCCTCGTGTCCACATTCCGTTCCGTCATAGAAACTAAAGACTCAAAAGAAGCGCAGACGATACTCTCCGAGGGTGCAGCACTGGGGGAGCTCGTGACCCGCGAACTGGCCCAGATCCTTGGCAACGAGCCATTGAAGAAGATCGTGGACATGGACCCGACCGAGACTTTCTCTGTCCCATTGGGATTGTGGTCAAGGAAAGCGCAGACAATGATTACGGTTGCTACGCGCGGACGGGACGACGTGAAAGCATCCCGGGCGATAACTCGTTTCGACACCCTGCGGGAAGACTTGAAGACCGCGTCGTCATCGAAACCTGGTACGGCACGATGGATCGAGGTGGACCGTGGGGGAGAAGCAGCACTGTTCTACTCCCCAGTGCAAGTAGGTGGAGTACTGAAAGCAAACCTGTGGCAGTCCCCAGAACCCCCTTCGAAGGAAGATGAAGATGAGCGGGCTGTGTCCGATAATCTGCGCACAGATGAGGAAGAGTTCGAGCTCCACGACGAGACGCCCTATGACGATGGGGTGGCGGCGGCTCGGAGTGTAGTGGCTGTTTCAGCGACGATACCAGCGGGGTATGCGCGTGAGGCGGGTCTGGTCGCCAACAGGCGAGAATACCCTTCCCCTTTCGTTGGGGCCTATGCAGAGTCCGCCATGTTTATTCCGCGCGCGATCGACAAGGCGGACATCGATGCTTTGCGGTTCCGTGGGGGACGATCTGACCGCCCCCGGTTTGATACGTCTCGCCACGAAACGTGGGCGGAGGAGATCATTGTGAAACTGGTGCGTGCCAGTGGAGGTAGAGCGCTCGTCTTGTCTGCGAAGTCTTCCAGTGGACAACACTATGCTGAGCGGTTGCGCCGAGAGTTTCCCGAACTAAACATCATGGACCAGTGGGGTGACACGCCACTGCCGAGCTTAGTGAAACAGTGGAGGGAAGACGAAACGTCTGTGCTGGTTGGCACTAGATCTTTGGCGACCGGGACAGATGCTCCAGGCAGAACCAACAGTCTGGTCATTATTGAGAGGATCCCTCGTTCACCAACGAACCCAGTAGATGATGCGCGCGCCGAACTACTCACCCAAGATGCAGGATACAACAAGTGGGTCGCTAACCGGGCTGTATATGGGGCGGACGCTGCCCTCTTGGTGGAACAGTCAGCTGGAAGACTAATACGGTCAGCCGACTGTCGGGGAATGGTTGCGATCCTTGACCCTCGGCTGTTGACGAAACAGTTTTCTGCGTTTAGCTACGAGGCGGAAACACGCAGAATGTATGTCGATGCGGCCGGCCCATTCGCGCTGCGCACCTCAGACATTGAACTTGCCACAGAGAACTTACGACTACTGAATCAAGATGGGCGGGAGGCTGGGGACACCTAAGCCTCATCTTTGTGGGTTAGGTGAACCCAGCGTGCATGGGGCGGTCACCTGTCCCACAAGTAGGTTATGGACGCAATAGTTGAAGCAGCAGCTTGGGGGTTCTCCCTCGCCTTTGTCGGGTTCGCTGTAGTTGGTGTGGTGGTCGTTGGCGTACAGTTCGTGAAAGCCTACATGCAGGCCGGACGTGAACTCAGCGCAAACCAGACCCACCACAACCGGACGCCTAACAGCACACATAAGCCCAATTTCTAGTGACTGTCGGAGAGGTTCGGATAATCGCTTGTGGGGTGTTTTGTCGGCTTGAAAGGAGTGGCTGATGCCAAGTGTTGAGTTGGAAGGAGACTACCTAAGTCCCGCTTTGCGCTTACAGTTTCACCCCCGTGAAAAGGTGCAGGTACCGCTCCCGCGATACGA
>CAMFDH010000272.1 GCA_945949035.1 uncultured Actinomyces sp. | reverse complement strand
AGGTGCTATGGTTGGTATCACGTAGATCTGACCTGGTTCGCTGGGTCGCGTCGAAGAGGGGCCAAGGATTACCTTGGCCCCTCTTCTTTCACCTTGCGGTGAGGGCTTCTCGTTAGGCGGGCAGCGTGGTGGGCCAAGACTCCCAAGCCGTCCACGAAACTTCACCAGAGATACCGCCAGCTGCTCCAGCTGTGGGCCGAGGTTTACCAGGTACCTCAAGCCAGGAGAGCCAGTAAGACCAAACAGCAAGCGTGTTTATAGCATCGCTACCTATCGCGTTTTGCCGTGTCACCTGGTAGATGTTGCGTATGATGCCGTCGGGCTGGAAACCCGTCGGGATCGCAAGAATTTTGGCATTGCCTGACCCTGCGGCGAGCATCACGTTCTCCAGCCGAAGTGTCACAACTCGGCCCTCACGACGGAGAAAGAATCTCCCCGGTGTGGTGGGGTCCAGAGCCTCCGCCACACCAGGGACAACCCGCCACCCCGTGTCCCCGTACACGACCTTCCACCGTGCCACACCCGAGCCTGCACTGGTTTTCAGCCACCGCCATGCCCCCGCCGTGCCAGCCGTGTCCGTGTAATAAGTGCCGACTGGCGCAGTGTTGGTTTCCGTAGTGCTACCTGGGAACCCGGTCCCCCGGAGTTCCAGTATGGCAGCGGCGAGTGTAGTGTCCCGTGCTGCTTCCGCCTCAGTTTCAGAAGCCTTAGCCGCAGTAGCACTACTAGCGGCAGCCGTGGCCTTAGCGCTCGCCGTAGCCGCGTCAGCCGCAGCAGCAGTAGCCGCCGCCTCAGCGCGCTCCCGGTCCTCAGTAGAGACAATAGTCACCGCGCCAGACGCAGGACCCGATGGTATCACAGTAGACAGGTCTACCGAACCATTAGTCGGGACCTCAATCCTAAACGAGGGCGGCTGAGTCTTCGCCCCCTCAAGCTCGAACGACACAATGTATTGCACCAGATCAGGCAAAGCGGTCGGCTGCTTAGAAGCAACCAAAGCGACACCTTGGTCTCCAAGGTTATCAGGGCTAGTACCCGGCGCATACAACACACCCTCGATCACGGGGCAACGCACCGTGGCGATCACCGCCGTCTTAGGCGGCACCAGAGTCGGCCAGCGCATAGTTTGCACCGTCGGGGTAAAGATAACGTAACCCTGCAAGGGCACCTCGTCAGGTGTGCCGTCCGGCGGGTTCGTCATACCGTCACCCACGAACGAAACAAACTCGCCCGTAACCGTGCCATAGTCTACCCCGACTGGCACGTTGGCTCTTAGTCTTGGATTCAATTCACTTCTCCACTAGATCTGGTGGCCCATGCAGCCGCGTTCGCCAGAACCGTTTGCGCGGTGAACGTAGCCGCACCAGCGGTGCCTAGTGCCTCATACGCAGTAGTGGAAACGTTATCCACCTGCTTCTCCATCACCAGCACTTCATTTTCCAGTCCCGCGACACGGCTTTCCAGCGCGGCCAGCCTTGTTTCACAACCACACATGTTGTTCTCCTTTGCTATGTTACCACCGGTAAAGAAAACCCCCGCCCCGTAGGGCAGGGGTCTTACTTAGTTTACATGATAGGGAATATAGATGTCTTCAGCCTTGACGGTCTCAGCCTGAATGTCATCCGCCCATTCCTTAGGTGGCGTCACCTTAGGGGTAACATGCTTTCCCTGGTAGTCGTCGGTGCCATCGTCACTGACCTCTGGCAGGCCGCCGATCGAAGTGAGGAACGACAGTACCAGAGCCAGAGCAGCGGCAGAGAGAATCCCCACCCAATCCACCTGAGCAATGCCAATAGCGTCCACACCCACTAGAGCGACAACGGTCTGCGCAAAGGTCTTGAGCGCCCTTATGAAAGCCGCCGCCCACCACTTGCGTGTCTTGATAGGATGATCCATTTACTTACGTCCAATCTTGCCTGAGTTGGCATACGAAACATTCAGGGCGTGCTTGAAGAGCATCCGCGTTTCCGGCCCCTCGATACCGTCACAGTCACGGGGAACATTGATCGTGCGGCCCAGCACCGTCTTGGCGTACCAATTGAAGAGCACGAACTGAAGAACACGAACCGTGTTCTTTCCGAAGTAGCCGTCCACATCCAGCTTGCTCTTGCCGGTCAGGTTCTTGATGTGCTCCGACGCTACCGCCGAGTTCAAGAACCTCTGAGTGGCCTCAACACACGCGGAGGGCCAATCAATCCGCCCGTCAATGGGTGTTCCCATGACCTGCTGCCAACGAGCATTGTCGCCCGATGTGCGTGCCTTACCATTGACCGCCAGCATCAACTGCCCGTCGGTCTTAGTCTTGGCTCCCGCAGTCGGCTTAGGTGCGGGGCTTGGTGCGACAGTGCCACCCTTCTTGACAGCAGCAATAACCTCATTCCACTGGCGGTTGCTCTCAGCCCTCATGTTGCGCGGGCAGTTCTTCCCACTCCAGTGATTGTGCTGCACCACCCGCGAGATCGGAACCCCGTGGCGCTCCATGAGAACCTGAATCAACTCGACAAGGTTCTGCTTTGTCTTGCCCCAGTTCGAGTCCGGGTTCACACACGTCTCAATCGCAATCGAAGACATGTTGCCCTGTCCCGACCCGTCTCCCGCGTGGAAGAGTCGGCGGTTATCAGGATAAGACTGGATCGCTCCCTGGTCGTCTACCTGGTAATGCCACGAGGCCCCACCGCCGCCGTTCTTCTGGTAGTTGGCGTGCGCCTGAGCGCCCGCCCCCTTCGAGGTGTTGTCGGTCTCATGAACGGTGATGTAAGTGCAAGGGTTCGTTCCGCTGAAC
>CAMFDH010000271.1 GCA_945949035.1 uncultured Actinomyces sp. | reverse complement strand
CAGGGCAGTTACAATCCTGTCAAAGATGACAGAGGAAGAAGATGACCCCCAACCAGATCCGTATGGACTTCCACCTCTCACATAGTACGACTTGCTGTCCGTGAGGTTGTGACCATCCCGCGTAAACAGCTTGTAAGGGAATGCCCCTACGGCACCTGACGCGAGTCCGCTGCCGTATGGCTGCACCGAAAACTCTAAGTGCCCCGATGCCCCTTGCACCTGCTCATCGGTTAGGTCTTCTAGTCCTTCGCCACCTAGCTCGATCTGAATCAAACGTGTGAAACGTTTATCGGTCTCATCACCATTTGATGCGAAATGGTAACCACAAGAGATGTCTCTCCCAAAATCCACCTCAGTGTTGGGGCAATCCGGTGTCCATGGTGTGGTCATCCAACCAATCTGATAAGGCTCCACACCTACACCGGGAGAATACATGACCGGCACGCCACCCTCACCCTGCATTGGACGGACATTCCAAGGCCGCTCAACATACAGGTAGAACTTGTTCCCTACTTGGGCATCATCGGGGATATGGAAGTCGATAATGTTTTGAAAACTTGATCCCGAAGCCGTCAAGGGGGATTCAGGTGTTCCCAGCTGAGTTCCCTGCAAGGAGTAGCTATACCCGGTAATCCAAGACCTCAAGATACGCGGCGTGATACGGGACGTAGTTGCGGCACCTGACTCATCCGCAGAAGACATGGTGGACGCAGTACCTCTATTGTCCGACTGGCTGGCTTGCGCCGAAGGCACTACCGCCAAAACAGGTCCGACTGCCAAAGCAATCGCCACCAAAACCGCAAACACTACAGACAGCACTGTGCGAATAGCGCCTCTGCTACCGGCCCCGTGCCGAGCCATAAAACGGCTAGAACTACCCATAATCCGAACTCCTTCACAAATCGCCGGAAACAAACGCACCCAAAAGGGGTCACGTTAAACACCATGCGAAACAATGAAGGAAAACATGCAAACAAAGAGTCAGCCACGTGAAGAAGGTCAGAAAAAGAGGTTGGATACGCCTAGCATGAGCCGCCTTTAGCCGCAACATTGGAAATAATCGAGATGCCGCCCACAGCTATAGATTTTGACGGGGCAACTTGCTCGAAATGGGCGGACACACTCTTAGGCATGCATGACTTCCTCGCCAGCAACATCGGCTGCCGGCCCGCACCCGCAAGCGCAGATGCAGCTAGAGCGTCCGGGAAGTTCTCCCCTGAAGCGACCCACACAGTGTCGGAGGGATTAGCTACAACTTTCGATAGAGCGACTGCTGTGGTGTACCGGTCTGCGCCGCCATAGCGGATAACGGAAAGTCCCTCACTGCGTAGTGAAGACTCACTCCCCCTCGACACTACACCGGAGCCACCGGCGATCCGGGCCGTTTTGACACCTAGCTGCTTGAGCATGGTGGACGTCGACGCATCTACCTTAGGTGCCGATCCAGCAACCAAAACCATGGGTACCTGCTCCGCGCCTGCGGCTGTTCCAGCGACTAATGCGTCAGGGTAGTTTGAGCCGGTTGCAATAAAAACCTCGCTGGTCTTGGGGAAGAAGCGCTTAGCAACAGCGATGGAGGTCGCGTATCTGTTAGGTCCTGACACTCGCGTAACCTTAGCTCCGCTAGCCGCTTCTGCTTGGTTGGCGACCTGCTGTGACACCACTCCGGTCCCGCCGACAATATAGATGTCCTTAGGCCCGTACTGAGTCAGGACCGACCGGGTTGCGTCAGGCAGAGTATCCTTGCGGGTCAGCAGAATTACTCCGCTCTCCTTCGCCGCAGCAGCCGAAGCGGATAGGGCGTCTGGGAAGTCCGCGCCACTAACTAGGAACACAGGGTCCCCAGCCTTCATCTGTGAACGGGCAACCTGCGCTGCCGTAGCGTACCTGTCAGAACCATACAGGCGCGAAACAGTAGGCGCTGGCGTCGGAGTTGGGGTAGGTGTTGGGGTAGGTGTTGGCGTTGGCTTGGGCGTCGCAGGCGCAACGACATTGCCGTTGCGGTCTTTCACAACCGTCGTACCCCACGTGACACTCACTGGCGACATATCAGGGGAAGTACCCTCCAACCGGCTGCCATGAAAAAACAGCACATAGGCGTTCCCATAGTGACCGAACCCCATCCCAGGGGTCTCCCCACTAAAGGTATAGCTCAAAACCCCGCGGCTCTCGCCAGTGGTTATTCTCCTAAGAACATCCTCCTCCGTCCAGCGCCCTGCATAAGATACCCCCACCGCGAAACCCCAGCCATCCACCCGAGAAACGTACTGCTCCCAATCTCTAACCTCATTAACAGCCGCGCAACCCTTCAGCACCAACCCGCACTCAGTATCTATACGGTATGCATACCACTGAGCCATCTCATGACCATACTGAGTATTGACAAACGGCTTAAGCAACGGATCACCCTCCGCATCACGGTACTCATTGATCCCCTTGAGTATGATCTCCCCTGGAACCACATCGGAAATATCAGGAGACCAAGAATATGATGCGCTTGCGGGCTCATCACCACTCTCGACAGCAACAGGCGGCGAAACCCCTAGCTCCTCAGCACTGGTGTCCTCAAGCTCGCTACTTAGGTTTGCGGGCTCATCGGTAGGTGCCTCTACCGCAAACGCGGAAGTAGGGGGTAGCAGGGCTGCTGCCGCTAAGACAGCGGGAACGACTGCGGCGTGGACTCTCTTTATAGCCCCATTCATCGGTGACTTACGGTTCAACATGATCTAACTCCTGTTTATAGGTGCCAGAATACCGTCCTCGTAAGCCTCCTTTCTCGGCGAA
>CAMFDH010000270.1 GCA_945949035.1 uncultured Actinomyces sp. | reverse complement strand
CAGCTCGTGTCGTGAGATGTTGGGTTAAGTCCCGCAACGAGCGCAACCCCTGTCCCGTGTTGCCAGCGCGTTGTGGCGGGGACTCGCGGGAGACTGCCGGGGTCAACTCGGAGGAGGGTGGGGATGACGTCAAATCATCATGCCCCTTATGTCTTGGGCTTCACGCATGCTACAATGGCCGGTACAGAGGGTTGCGATACTGTGAGGTGGAGCGAATCCCTTAAAGCCGGTCTCAGTTCGGATCGAAGTCTGCAACTCGACTTCGTGAAGGTGGAGTCGCTAGTAATCGCAGATCAGCAACGCTGCGGTGAATACGTTCTCGGGCCTTGTACACACCGCCCGTCACGTCATGAAAGTTGGTAACACCCGAAGCCCGTGGCCTAACCCTTTTGGGGGGAGCGGTCGAAGGTGGGATTGGCGATTGGGACGAAGTCGTAACAAGGTAGCCGTACCGGAAGGTGCGGCTGGATCACCTCCTTTCTAAGGAGTTCTTTTTTGCTCTCGTTGGTCTTGGCCGGGGGCGGTTCGTTTGTTGTCCTGCTTGTTTTGGGTGGGGGCGGGCCGTGCTTTTGGTTGGGGTGTTTTCGGGGGTGTTTGGGCGTGGGCGGGCGTGGCACGTTATCGGGGTTCTGGGGCAGCGCGCCGTTTGGTGTGGTTTCCTGTTCCCTTTTTTGGTGGGCCCTGCTGGGTTGTTCTGGCTGCTTGTTGGTGGTTGGGGGGCTTGGTGTGGGTGGGTTGGTTGTGAACTGTATAGTGGGCGCGAGCATCGGCGCGCCGCCGTGCCCTCTGGTTTGTTGCTGGGGGGTTTGGGGGCGCGCTTCTTGTTTTTGCTTGGTTTTTGATTCTGTGTGTTTTGTTGTGTTTGCTTGTTTTTATGGGCGTTCGGTGGATGCCTTGGCATCAGGGGCCGATGAAGGACGTGGTGGCCTGCGATAAGCCTCGGGGAGCCGGCTTGCGGGCTGTGATCCGAGGGTTTCCGAATGGGGGGACCCGGCCGGGGTCATGCCCGGTCACCCGCGCTTGAATTCATAGGGCGTGGGGGGTGACGCGGGGAAGTGAAACATCTCAGTACCCGTAGGAGAGGATATTCCGTGAGTAGTGGCGAGCGAAAGCGGATGATGGTTAAACCATGGTCGTGTGATACCCGGCAGGGGTTGCGGTCGTGGGGTTGTGGGGCATTGTTTTCCCGTTGCTGCCGTGGCGGGGCGCAGTGATCAAGCCTGTGTGGTAGCCGAATCCCCTGGGAAGGGGGGCCGTAGTGGGTGATAGCCCCGTAGGCGGAACCTGTGGGCCTGCGTGATGGTGTTCCCGAGTAGCACGGGGCCCGTGGAATCCTGTGTGAATCTGCCGAGACCACTCGGTTGCCTGAATACTTCCTGATGACCGATAGCGGATTAGTACCGTGAGGGAATGGTGAAAAGTACCCCGGGAGGGGAGTGAAAGAGTACCTGAAACCGGGCGCCTACGAGCCGTCAGAGCCTTCCTGATTTGTGGGGGTGATGGCGTGCCTATTGAAGAATGAGCCTGCGAGTCAGTGGCGCGTCGCGAGGCTAACCCGTGTGGGGGAGTCGTAGCGAGAGCGAGTCCGAAAGGGCGGTTGAGTGGCGCGTCCTGGACCCGAAGCGGGGTGATCTACCCATGGCCAGGTTGAAGCACGTGTAAGAGCGTGTGGAGGACCGAACCCGCCTCAGTTGAAAATGGGGGGGATGAGCTGTGGGTAGGGGTGAAAGGCCAATCAAACTCCGTGATAGCTGGTTCTCCCCGAAATGCATTTAGGTGCAGCGTCGCATGTTTCACCTCGGAGGTAGAGCTACTGGATGGCCGATGGGCCCTACAAGGTTACTGACGTCAGCCAAACTCCGAATGCCGGTAAGTGAGAGCGCAGCAGTGAGACTGTGGGGGATAAGCTTCATAGTCGAGAGGGAAACAGCCCAGACCACCAACTAAGGCCCCTAAGCGTGTGCTAAGTGGGAAAGGATGTGGAGTTGCTTAGACAACCAGGAGGTTGGCTTAGAAGCAGCCATCCTTGAAAGAGTGCGTAATAGCTCACTGGTCAAGTGATCGTGCGCCGACAATTCAGCGGGGCTCAAGCACGCCGCCGAAGCCGCGGGCCTGCCGCGTGTTCCCTTCTGCTGCCACGCTGAGTGGTGGTGGGCAGGGGCGGTGGGCGGTAGGGGAGCGTCCTGCGCTGGGTGAAGCTCCGGGGTGACCCAGGGGTGGACGGCGTGGGAGTGAGAATGCAGGCATGAGTAGCGATACTAGGGTGGGAAGCCCTAGCGCCGAATGACCAAGGGTTCCAGGGCCAGGCTAGTCCGCCCTGGGTGAGTCGGGACCTAAGGCGAGGCCGACAGGCGTAGTCGATGGATGACGGGTTGATATTCCCGTACCGGTGTAGCACCGTCCATGCTGACGTGCGGGTGCTGACCCACGCCGCTGTCCGCCGTGTCCTGCTGGGGGGCCTTCGGGTTTCCCCTGGTGGGTGGTGGGTGGTGGTCTGGGGACCCTCCGTGCTGGTAGGCAAGCGCATTAACAGGGGTGACGCGCAGTGGTAGCCCCGCGGGCCTGATGGCTTGGCCCGTTCAAGCGTGCGGCCCGGTCCCCAGGTAAGTCCGGGGGCCACCTGCCCTGTAAGGGGGTGGGAGGGTGAGGCGTGATGGTGACCCCACTGTTGTGGTGGGGGATAGTAGGGTGATCCTGTGGCGCCGAGAAAAGCCCCGGCGCGAGGTGCGAGCCGCCCGTACCCTAAACCGACACAGGTGGTCGGGCAGAGTATGCCTAGGCGCACGAGTGAA
>CAMFDH010000269.1 GCA_945949035.1 uncultured Actinomyces sp. | reverse complement strand
CCCAGACAACAGTCTCGGGGTCATCACTGCTTTAACCACCCAACCACAAAACCACTAGTAGGGCTCATGGTCGGAGCCCCGGCGACTGACACGGCTGAGGTTGTCGGCCCAAGCTACTGCCAGGGATCATGGTGCGAACACAACCGTTTATAGGGGTGGTGGTGTGAGCCGTTCCCGGGGGAGTAGCTCTTGGCCCCAAAGGCTTACGCATAGGCAGCCCTGAAGACCTGGCATCGTCCTCGGGACCGTGGGTTGGAGGAACCGTTCACGACCAGCACATGCCTGTCTTTACCATCGTCCTCAGACGCGTAGATCAGCGGCTTCTATATGGGTGGTGTCCCTGGGACAGAGTACGGGTAGCAAAGTGCCTGCCCCGCCTCCAAGTAACGAGAGAACAGGACAGGCACAAAGCGCGAATACCGCTAGTAAACGATGCCAAAAACCCACACGGCCAACGTCATCGTCACAACCGTCACGAGGACGACGGCGATCAGGTTCAGCCAGAGGCCACCCTTGACCATCTCTCCGATCTTGACGTAGCCGGTGCCGAATGCGACTGCGTTCGGAGGCGTTGCGACAGGAAGCATGAACGCACATGTCGCAGCCAGAGCAACCGGGATGGTCAGCAGAAGCGGATCCGCTCCGATACCAAGTGCGATGCCTCCGGCCACCGGTAGGAATGTTGCAGCCGTAGCCGTATTGGACGTCAGTTCCGTTAGTCCGAGGATCGCGAGGGCAATGACGCCCACGATTAGCCATACCGGCATGCCGCCGAGGCCCGAAGCCGTGGTACCGATCCATTCGGTCAGGCCAGAGCTTGAGAACTGAGCTGACAGCGCCAGACCTCCGCCGAAGAGCAGCAGAACGCCCCAGGGCAACTGCACAGCTGACTGCCAGTCCAATAGCCGGACTCCGCGTGCGGTACCACTGGGGACCGTGAACAGGAGAAGTCCGATCAGGATGGCGATTCCCGCGTCGGAGATGGGAGGCGTGCTCCACACCAGCGGCACACCGATCCAGAGGACCGCAGCGGTGATGAAGAGGACGAGTACGCGCTTCTCACCGGAAGAGACCTTGCCGAGCATCTTCAACTCATCGTTGATGAGCTGGCGTCCTCCGGGGATCTCTGAAATCTCCGGCTTGAACAGGACCTTCGTCAGTAACAGCCAGGCGAGGAACATGAACACAATCGCCAGGGGCACACCGACCAGCATCCACTGACCAAAGCCGATTTGAATGCCAAAGTTCTCATCTAGGTAGCCCACCAGAAGGGTGTTCGGCGGGGTACCAATGATGGTTCCCAGCGATCCGATGGAAGCCGAGTATGCGATTCCAAGCATTAGTGCCGTACCGAACTTCGACTTGACGATGACCTCTCCGTTGTCGGTAGTTGCCTTCTTACCCATATCAGGCACAACCTTCGCCACCAGGAGCAGGACCGACATACCCAGGGGGAGCATCATGACCGCGGTTGCAGTGTTTGAAACCCACATACTGAGGAAGCCCGTGGCGATCATGAAGCCACCGATCATGGCTCCAGGCTTCGGGCCCATCATCTTCAGAGTCAGCAGAGCCATGCGCCTGTGCAGGTTCCACCGCTGCATCGCCAGGGCAAGCATGAACCCACCCATGAAGAGGAAGATGACATTGTTGCCGTAGGCCGCGCCCACATCGTTGATGTTGCTATCCCCAAGCGTGGGGAAGAGGACGAGGGGAACGAGGGCGGTAGCCGGAATCGGGAGCGCCTCCGTCATCCACCACACACCCATGAGGACTGCGACAGCAGCGGTGAGCTTGGCGGTATGGGCGACATCGCCCGGCATGATGAAGTAGACGATTAATGAGAGAGCGATACCACCAACCAGGCCACCCCACCGGCGCAGGTTGACAGCCTTTGGTTCCTTGGGCGCGCGTTCGCCCGGGGACTTCTCATCGATCTCGGTTGTTTCGGCGACAGCTTCGTCGAGCGTGTAGAGCTCCAGCGGCTCTGATTCTGTTATGACCACTTGGCGGTCCACGTCTTGCCTCCAGATAGGTTGGGTCAGGCACCATTGCCTGCTTCAAGCGTGCTGGAGTTACAGACCCCCAGACGATCTGAGAATAACCCGGGATCAAAGGCCTTGGTGCCATAACGAAAGCACCGTTATGAGATTGATTCCACATCAATCCACCTCAGTGTCACCCGTCAGTGTCGATGGAGACCGGAAGTTTTCGTGTGATTCAGGTATGCCTGACCTGTGCCGCCCCCTCAATGTGGGCAAAATGAAGGGGGTGCGAGCACCGTCATCTAGCGTCGCACCCCCTTCTGGCAGGGAACCTTCTAGGGGGTGTGGAGGTTCCCTACGTTCATCTAGGAGTTGAGGGCCGCCCTCATCACTCCATCGTTGGCATCGAGTAGGGCAATAGCCTCTTCCGGTGTGATGCCTCGAAGCAGGGCGACCGAGGCGATCTTCACGCTTCCGTCACTGGCAGCAAGGGTCTTCTCAGCGGTCTCCTGATCACATTCGGTGATCCTCATAACCAGGTTCCGGGCACGAACCTCGAGCTTCAGGTTCGAGGCCGAGACATCAACCATCAGGTTACCGAAGGTCTTTCCCAGGCGGACCATGGTGGCGGTGGAGAGGATGTTCAGAACCTGCTTCTGCGAAGAACCGGACTTCAGTCGCGTGGAACCAGTGATGATTTCGGGACCGACCACGACCTCGATGGGGAAGTCCACCACCTTGGAGAGTTCGGCAGGGGAGTTGTTCGAGATGCTCACGGTTGTCGCGCCGGCGTCATTTCCAGCTGTGACTGCGCCGAGCGCAAACGGGGT
>CAMFDH010000268.1 GCA_945949035.1 uncultured Actinomyces sp. | reverse complement strand
GCTTATAGACCCCGAAGCGGTCGATCCTGGTCGCCTCAAACACGGCGAACGGCTGGGCCAGCAGCCGGTCCTCATCAGTCCACTGCCCATCGTCTGTGACCCCCAGGAAGGTAAGGGGCGTCGTCCTCCACCCCTTCGCGGTACGCACCGCTTGGATCAGCCACTCACTCTCAGGCTGATCCAAAGCGGCAACTATAAAGGGACAGAAACAACCGCCGGATCCGCATTAGTTTCAGCGATGATCCTCACCAGTCGGGAGATCTGGGAACTCATGCCCGGGATCTCGTAAAGATCACACAGCATGATGTACACGTCATCAGGAGTGACCCCACCATCAGCGAGGGGAACACCATCAATCTCAATGATTTGTGCTGCCGCTTGGCGCAGGTTCCGCTCTAGTGGGTCGGTGACTCCCGCCGCCGTCAACTCCTTAGCGAAGCTATCAGCGCGCCTCTCTGTCCACCCCACGATGGTGAGGTCGATGATGTGCTGGGAGTTCAGGGCATGAACTGTGCCTATGCGTTCCTTCTGCAGGCGGTTGACGTGCTTCAACTGGCCCCGCGCTTTGGCTTCGTTGATCTGTCGATCAATCACATCCAGGTCGATTCGCGCACCACCGTTGCCGTATAGGCGCGCCGAGCGACGCACTGGCTTGATACCTGCGACGAAGGCCCGCAGATCAAGCAGTGGTGCGGGGGACGGTGGAGTCACTGCCTCAACTTCACCCTCAGGGAACTCAGAATCTGACGGCTCCGCTGCCGATATTTCAAGGTCACTCATACTCATCTGCCTTTCAAAGAGTCACATATTGCCTTTTGGTGTGAGGTGAACCCGGCGCGGGCGAAAGGCAAGGAAACTCCCGCGCCGGGCAGCAAAAAACCGCCCACACAGTGAGCGGCTAGATACGGATCACCCCCTAGCTAGGCGACCACCGTAAACTTCCAGTGATCCTGCACGAATAGCTGCACCGTGCGCTTCTCGTAACCCGAGAAACGATCAGACGGAGGAGTGAGAACACCCAAAATAACCTCGTAAGCGTCACCGGAGTCACCCGCCGCCCATTCAGCGGTGCCCTCCTTCCCTTCACGCTCATACAGGTACAAGGTCGTACCCTCAACTGAGAGAAGCTCCATCACCGCATTCTCATCGTCGCTGGCCTTCCCATCAGCATCCCGGTACATGAACGGAGTGAGTGAACCACTGTAAGAAGCGGGCCCAGGAGCGTTACCCTCACCCTTCTTGCAAGCCTCCACCTCATCGACAGTGGACTGACCGGTCGCCCCCAGGGCGTAGTCAGCCTTGTTCACGCTGCACATAATCGGGGTCACACCAACCCCCGAAAGATCCGCAACTGCCGGCGCCTTATGGTCACTCGGCTTCGTCTTCAGTGCATCAAGCCGAATCTTCGCGTCGGCCAAACTCTTAGGCATCCTTAGTGCCCTCCTTCTTCGTTGTGGCCTTCGCAGGCACTTTCACCACTGGCTCTCCCAGCGGAGTCTCTTCAACCTTGGTGAGGCTGAACATCTCTTCAAAACCGGGTGAGTCAACCCAAGACTTGGGGACATTCACCCACTTCTTATTGCGCCGATCCCAAACAGTTTTCACGGGCAGTTCTCCTTCGTAGCTTGTAGTCGGAGGTGGAGAGTAGTCCACGCGGGATATAGGTCCGTCGCGGGCTCCACCACACCCCGCGCCGTCTGCACATCAGTCGAACCAGTCACCCGCAAAGGAAAGACGCGCCAACCCTCAACAGGGAGCACCGCGCCCCGCAGCAGCAGCTTCAACGCGCCCGCCAATAGGAGGACGCTTGCGGCCTCTTTAGCGACCACCTGAACATGGAACTCCAGGTCCACTTGCTCATCCACACCCGCGGGTGTGAGTGCGTACTCCGTGGGTACCGGACCCCACACAAACGCGTAAGGGGGAGGAATGTTCTCCGGTGGATCCCCCACAAAACAGGGCGTGCCAGCAGACTGGATCAGATCAGCGGTGCGCGCATAAACCAGTTCAATCATGAGAGGATCTCCGTCGCCACATCCTCGAGGGCCTTCGCGAAAAGGTCATAGCTCTGCATGGCGTGGAAAGAGGGATGCTTGTGCGTGCCCCCACCTTTCCAGGTACCAAACACGGCAATGTTGGCGAGGGACCCGGGGCGTCCCTTATCGACACCAACCTCAGTCTCATAACCATCACTACCAGCACTCACAGCGTCGTATCTGACGGCGTTGCCGACCTTCCGGATACCCGCGTTAGATGAGGACCTGAAGTCAGCTTGCTGGGCTTCCTTCACGTCCTGCGCATACCGCTTCAGCACCGGTATTGCGTGACGGGCCAGAGACTGGGGGACACCCCCTAGTTCTGCTGCGAAGAGGTCGACCTCAGCCATATCAAGGAGCACTTGGGACACCAGGCACCTCCTCACGGTTGGAGATCATGGTGACCTTCAACCGCTGCGCAGTCTGAAAGGTTTTCCGGATCAGCCCATCAATGCGGTAGGGCCGCGCATAGCCTTCCACGTAGGCGACGTCACCAATCTCAAACGGGCCAGCAGAGTTAGGAACATGCAGCCGATCTTCCTGAGTGACCACGTAGCGGCCCCCAGACTGACGTTCAATTGAGTCCGGCTCATAGGTCTGCACCTTGCAAGGACCCGACCACACCAGGACCTCACGCACCTGGGTTGTGTAGTCCGGTTGCTGCACACGCTCGACACGGACTACGCGACAGATATCAACCATGAGGGACTCTGCTAGTCCCGCACCCTTGTCAGTGGCCCGCCTTGCGCGGACACCGAAACTCATCAGAGGCTCCTAGACACAGAAACGCCA
>CAMFDH010000267.1 GCA_945949035.1 uncultured Actinomyces sp. | reverse complement strand
TGGAGATCCCAAAATCTGCACCATATAACCGCCGAACTCCCTGGGCCATCTGTCTGGCGACCTCGGCACAAACCGGGCCCTGGGTCCGAAGAAGCAACCGGTCGACCCCAAGAATGTCCGCCTTGAGATCAGTCGCATAGGCGACCACTCCCCCGAGCAGGACAGAGCTGATCCCCGGCGTATCAACCAGGGTGGCACACAGCGCGCCTCCCGTGAGCGACTCTGCCGTGGCTATCGTCCAGCCCTGTTCAGTCAGTACCTGAAGCAGGTGGCTCTGATCTACCATGGCTCACTCATTCCCTCGGCTGCCTCTTCTGCCTCGGCGCTTAGCGCACCACAAACGGCGAAAGCAGTCTGGGTTGAGAATCCGCGTCGTGCTAGGAACCCCACCAACCGCCTCTGCCACACCTCTTTGGAGAGACTGGCGATCTTGCTTGGAGTGGTGTGCTTCCGAGCCGCCTCTAAAGCCCTTGAAAACTCTTCTTCGCTATCGATCTGATCGACAAGAGGACGCCAGATCTGCGGGTCAATACCGCGCTTTTGCATCTGCCTGGTGATGCCCCCGCGCCCCAGTCCCGAGTAGGAGCGAATAACTGACTGGGCAAAGCGCTCATCATCGATGTAGCCGTAGCCAACCAGCTTCTGAACAGTTTCTTCGACCGTCTGGTCGTCAAAGCCCCTGTCAGCAAGCTTTTGACCCAGTTCAGCCTTCGAGTGGTCCCGGATCCCAAGGATGCGTAGAGCTGTGTCCATTGCATCCTTGGGATCAACCTCTTTCGAGGAGCTATCCCTCTTCGCCGGAGGCATCGCTTACCACCGCTTCGGCTTCAGCAACGGGCTGGCCGATTCCAAGTTCCGCAAGAATCTTGCCCTCAATCTCATCAGCAAGATCAGGGTTATCCACTAGGAACTGACGGACATTTTCCTTACCCTGTCCCAGTTGATCCTTGTCGTATGTGAACCAGGATCCTGACTTACGGACGATTCCGGCTTCGACTCCCATGTCGATGATCGAACCTTCACGGGAAACACCCTTGCCGTAAATGATGTCAAACTCAGCCTGCTTGAACGGCGGAGCCATCTTGTTCTTAACAATCTTGGCCCTGGTTCGGTTGCCAACGGGTGCGCCGGCTTCCTTAAGAGTCTCGATTCGGCGAACGTCAATGCGAACCGAAGAGTAGAACTTGAGGGCCTTCCCGCCCGTGGTCGTCTCAGGAGAACCGAAGAAGACACCGATCTTTTCACGCAGCTGGTTGATAAAGATTGCGGTAGTCCCGGTGGCCGAAAGAGCACCGGTAATTTTGCGCAGCGCCTGGCTCATAAGACGAGCCTGCAGTCCGACGTGAGAGTCACCCATCTCACCCTCAATCTCTGCCTTCGGTACCAGCGCAGCAACCGAGTCGATGACGATGATGTCAATGCCGCCCGAGCGGATCAGCATGTCTGTGATCTCAAGTGCCTGCTCACCGGTATCAGGCTGAGATACCAAAAGGTTGTCGGTGTCTACACCAAGAGCGCGGGCATAGATCGGGTCGAGGGCGTGTTCCGCGTCGATGAAGGCTGCGTTACCACCCGCCCTCTGGGCACTGGCAACCGCGTGGAGTGCGACGGTTGTCTTACCTGATGATTCAGGTCCGTAGATTTCCACCACGCGACCGCGGGGTAGTCCGCCAATTCCGAGAGCAACATCCAGGGCAAGAGAACCGGTGGGAATCACCTTGACAGGGGGGCGAGTGTCGTCACCCAAGCGCATGACAGAACCCTTACCGAACTGTCGGTCGATCTGACTAAGTGCGAGATCTAGGGCCTTGGCCCGATCTGTCCCCGGTGCCGCAACCGTCTTGGGGTTTGAAACACGCGCCATAATTGCTCCTTCTTCAGCAGCCTCTCCGGCTGATTCACCATCTGGCTTCGATTCAACAGACCCTCTCCGGGTCCTGCTGAGGTAACACTATGTCCAGCCACCGACATAATCAGAGCTCCCCCAGTTCCCTGTGGAAACTGCCGGGCTCACCTACCTGCGAATAATCCTACTCGAACATCCGTTCGATTGAAAAGCTGACACGCACAACGTTGAAAGGGCCCTAGCGCTTCCTCTGGGGACGACGATGAACCCAGAGATCCTCTTCGCCCCGACCCGTTTCAACTATCAGGGCATTCCACACCACATCCACCTTGGTGTGCTTCTCCAGAGCTTCATTGGCAGTCATCTGCAGCGAAGGAAGGTAGAGGTCATACACGAGCGAACGCCCTAGGGCTGGTCCGTAAACCTGCTCTAGGGCGTTCCAAAACTCAGATTGGTTCACCTGTTGGTAACCAGGGAACCAGCCAGAAGATCATCTGGCACGGTGTCCGGAACAGCTGCTGTATCAAGCACCATCATGCGATCCGCAACTTCACGCAGCACGAACCACAGGGGAACCCCGAGGGCCGAGCAGATCGACTCAAGCAACTCAGAAGAGGCTTCCTTCTGACCACGCTCAACCTCACTGAGATAGCCCAGCGAGACCTGCGCCTGTGAAGAAACCTCACGCAGTGTGCGCCCCTGAAGATTACGGAGCGAACGCAAAACATCACCGAGCTCACTTCGCAGCAACGGTGACCTTACAGATGTCATACTCATCATTCCTCCACTGTACCGCGGCTTAGCGGTCTGACGTAAAGCCTGTCCGCGATGAGCCTCAAGAACGGGACGTGACTTCGCATTCCCTGTGCTCACTGGGCGACGGAGCTGGTTCGTTGTCTTCATGCAATATATAACGCCGGACGCAACCGGTTTATTGCGTAATCTGCCTCACAGTCATCGGGCCGGCAACTAGGCTTCGTCACC
>CAMFDH010000266.1 GCA_945949035.1 uncultured Actinomyces sp. | reverse complement strand
CATGGGCGGATAAGGAGAAAAGTCATGCCTAAGACACTGGCTGACGGCCACATTCTCGGGACATGGATTCCTGAGTCTGAGGCCACGGGAATGGACATTAAGGCGCTTACTGTCGCGGATCTCGCGAAGGGGATCAAGGCGTCGTGCCGGATCATGAAATCAGATTATGCGGCTGGCCCTACTGGCTCGTCCACGATTGATGAGACGGAGCTTTGTAAGAAGGGGCAGGGACAAGAGTGGGGGATGTCTGCCTATGCGGTTTCAGTGACCCCGTTTCGTTATCTTGACGCGGACGGCAAGGCTGACACTACTGCTGACGAGGTTTTCGCTGCTCTTGGTGAGAAGGGCAAGACTGGTATTTGGGTTGAGCGTGAAGGACCAGCGGAGGATGTGGCGTGGGCTGAGGGACAGGAATACTCCGCTTTCCAGTGTACGACTGATGATCCTCAGCCGCCGTCTGACCGCACGTCTGGCTATATCAAGCGCACGATTCCGATGTCTGTTTCGAATGCTGCTTTGAACAAGCTGGTTGTGGCGGGGGAAGCCTAGGCCGCTACATGGCGGCCTATTAAGGAGTATCTGATGGCTGGATGGGTTGCGCCGCTTCCGAGTGAAGCTGCCGCTGATCGGGATACGCATTTGGAGGATCATAACTCGATCCTTGCGTGCATTGTCGAGTTGCGTGATCGTGTTGAGGCGCTGGAGAAGGTTAAGGCTCCGGTGCGTAAGACTGCTGCGAAGCGCAAGGCGGCGTCTGGTGAGTGACTGGGTGCGGCTAGATAGTGAGCAGGCCGAGGAATACCTCGCCAAGCTTGCGAAAGAGATAACTGAATAAATACTCGGCGTGGGGTGGGTCGCTTTCGCGGTTTCCTTCCCCGCCCCACGTCGTTACTTCCCCGAAGGAATCCGCATAAACGTTGAAAGGAAAACGCGATGGCTCTGGAAGATGAAATGACAATGGATGAAGTTGCTGCGCCAGAAGTGGATGAGGCGACGCTAGATGAGCAGGTTGCTGGTTTCGATCTCGCAAAGTGGGTTGAGGGTTTAACTCCGGTGCGGGGTGCTGTCACCGTCTATGGTGACATGGCCGGTAACGCTGAGATCGGGATTCTTGATTCCCGGATCAAGGAGGCACGTCTGGCTGGCGCGAAGGCCGAGGAACTCCTTGCTCTGAATGAGAACAAGCGACGGATCGCGGCGCGTGTCGCTGAGACCGCGTTGGACGTGGTGTTTGAGGCTCGTTCTCAGGAATGGGTGAACCGTGAAATCAAGGAAGGCAAGAAGGCCGGTTTGAAGGGAGCGGCTCTTGAACAAGCCGTGATCTGTAAGCAGATCGTGGAACCTGCCGGGATCACCGTGGGACTGTTGGAGCAGATCGCCGCCGTGGATGGCGGCCAGTATGCGCTTATCAAGATGGGCTGGAAGAACACGAACGAAGAGGCCGGGGTTTCGGTCCCTTTCTAGCGAGGGTTCTGGAGCTTCCGCAGTGGGCTTCGATTCGTGACGTGATCGCGACGGCACGAGAGTGGAAGATACCGCCGCTGACCATGTTGGGGTTGGAAGAGGGTGGGTGGACGGAGACTGATCGTCTGCTCGCCCTCGCCTACCACCAATACAAGGCGGGTTTGTGTGCCCAGTGTGGTTTTCCTGCGCGTCTTGCTCACGGTGGGCACATGGATGGCTGGTACGAGACTACCGAGAC
Source organism: uncultured Actinomyces sp. (assembly GCA_945949035.1). Taxonomy (GTDB): domain Bacteria; phylum Actinomycetota; class Actinomycetes; order Actinomycetales; family Actinomycetaceae; genus Scrofimicrobium. Next base: position 1,133 of record CAMFDH010000266.1, on the reverse strand, counting down.
TGTGTGTGATGCGTGCGCGACTAAGGACCGGTACCGGCAGGATCACGAGAAGGACACTCCAGAACCGGGCCTGCTGCTCGGGGTGAAAGATACCCGCGATCCAGCCGATCAGTTGGCGGGCAAACTACCGCGCTAGAGCGAGGTCAACAGCGCGTAGCCGAGCGCCAGTATTGCGCACGCCACCACGAAGGTTGCGGCGAGTCGCCAAGGTGCTGTTTTGCGCTGCCTAGCCTTCCTTGCTAGCTCATTTTCCATCATGTCGTGCATTTCTTGATCGCGTGCATCTCTTGCGGCCCAGTATTCGGCTTCGCTACTCACGTTTTCCATAACTGAATTATATAGGAGGTTGCCGTGGCGAATCGATCCATAGCCATACGCATGCGGGCGGATGTCAGCGGATTTACAGCCGAGATGGCGAAGGCTCGGACCTCCCTAGATCAGGTGGTGAAGGCCGCTGACAAGAACGCTCAGGTTGCCGATACTGCCGGTGGGCGTATGGTTCAGTCTGCTCGTTTGCAGGCCGATGAGTGGAACCGTGTCGGTAATACGCTCACGGTGGTGGGCGGTGCTGGGGTTGCCGCGCTTGGTGGCGCTACCAAGGCTGCGATCAGCTATGAGTCCGCGTTTGCTGGCGTCAAAAAGACAGTAAACGCGACTCCTGCCGAGATGGATAAGCTGTCTAACTCGATCCGTTCGATGTCGCGTGAGATGCCCGCTTCGCAAACCGAGATCGCGGGTGTGGCTGAGGCTGCGGGCCAGCTTGGTATTGAAGTCCCGAATATCGAGGGCTTCACTAAGACGATGATCGCGATGGGTTCGTCTACGAATATGGCGGCGTCGGATGCTGCCACGGAGCTTGCTCGTTTCGCGAACATTATGGGCACGTCCCAGACCGAGTTCTCGAACATGGGCAGCTCTATTGTCGCGCTGGGTAACAACTTCGCCACCACAGAGTCCGAGATTACCAACATGGCGCTAAATCTGGCGTCTGCTGGGCATCAGGCGGGCATGACTGAGGGTGATATTTTCGGTATCGCCACGGCCTTGTCGTCGGTGGGTATTGAGGCTCAGGCTGGCGGTACAGCGTTCTCCAAGGTCATGTTGGAGATGAACAATTCCGTCAAGTCCGGCAA
>CAMFDH010000265.1 GCA_945949035.1 uncultured Actinomyces sp. | reverse complement strand
GCGACCTCATCATGACCGTCAACCGGGCCGATGTACTTCAACCCGAGGTCTCCGAACATTGCCTGGGGGGCAAAGACATCCTTGAGGCCGGCCTTCAAACCGTGAAGTGCGCCATAGGTGCGCTTCCCCATGGCTCCGAGCCCGAGCAGGGTCGACTTGCCCCGTCGCAGGGTCTCTTCATAGCCCTGAGAGGTTCGCATTGCATCAAGGATCTTCGCCAGTCCCCCGATGGTCGGGTCGTAGGAGCGTCCGTTGTCGTTCATCACGATAACCAGTGGGCGGCGCGGATCCTGGGCGATGTTGTTGAGAGCCTCCCAGGCCATTCCGCCCGTCAGCGCCCCATCGCCAACCACGGCAACGGTGGTCCCCGGAATGCCCATGCGCTGCTTTTCTTTGGAGACACCGTCAGCCCAGGACAATGCAGTAGTGGCGTGTGAGTGCTCAACCACGTCATGGTCTGACTCTGCCCGCGACGGATAGCCCGAAAGGCCACCCTCGTGGCGTAGGTTCGAAAAGTCACGGCGCCCGGTGAGCAGCTTGTGAATGTATGCCTGGTGACCTGTATCCCAGATGATCGTGTCCCTCGGGGACTCAAAAACCCTGTGGATGGCGAGTGTCACTTCAACAATGCCGAGGTTCGGTCCAAGGTGTCCACCGGTCTTAGCGATCGACTCAATCAGATAGGCCCGAATCTCCTGTGCCAACCCCACCAGCTGGGCCGATGTGAAAGCCGACAGGTCAGCGGGCGTAGTCACGCGGGACAAGAGGGGGAAACGCATCTCTTCCGACCGTCCGGCGTGGTCCATCATTTCAGTCATTCAGACATTCTACCGAATGGCTGAGCCCGAGTAGAATGGCGGGAGGCAGAAAGCTCGAAACCAACGTAGCCTGGATCTTTCTGCCTGCCAGAGCAGCCAAGCCGACACTTAGGACGAGGACGAATGGCCAAGGAAACTGCCGCATACGGGACATGGACCTCACCGGTGACCCCCGAATCTTTCACTGAACGAACGGTGGTAATCACCCAGTTAAGACTCGATGGACCGGATATCTACTGGGTCGAAGACAACCCGCGACGGGAGGGTAGGTCCGTCCTCCTCCGTCGTGATGCCCTGGGCCAGACCATGGAGGTCCTTCCCCTCCTTGAAGGTTCCCGACTGATCAACGTCTCCACTGACGTACACGGTCGTGGTGGCCGTGCCTACGCAGTGCGCGATGGGCAGTTGGTTTTCTCTGACGGAAACGACAACCGTGTCTACGCCTTCCGGGTTTCTGACCGTAAGCGGGCTGTAGTTCCGCTGACACCGCTGTCTGATAGCGTCTACGGCGACTTTGAGCTTGATCTCTCCCGTGGACTTGTCTACGCGGTACGTGAGGACCGAAGTGGGGAGTCCGAGGGGAAGGAACCCGTATCAACACTCGTGTCCATTCCTCTTGATGGTTCTGCCGCACGAAACCCGGACCTCATTCGCACCATTTTTGAGGGGACTGACTTCGTGTCCTCCCCCGGCCTCTCCCACGACAACTCAAAGCTGGTGTGGATCACCTGGAACCACCCGGAGATGCCGTGGACCCAGTCTCAGCTTCATGTGGGCGCTCTCAGCGAGTTTGGCGACTACCTCTCCGACGTCGTGCTCGTCGACCACAAGGATGTCTGCGTCTATGAGCCGCGGTGGACCCTGGACAACGACCTCATCCACGCGGATGACTCCACGGGGTGGGCAAATCTGTACCGAACCGAAGGCTTTGAACTTCGCGAGGGCGAGCCCTCGGACGCGTGGCAGACACGGCTGCGCACCAGGGCACTCCACCCTGCGAATCAGGCCTTCTCGCAACCCCATTGGAAGCTGGGTTCCCACACCTACGACAACCTCGATAATGAGCACCTGGTCTGCACCTGGGCTAAGGACGGCGCCCGACACCTGGGCACGATTCGCCTCGACAACGGCCTACTTGAAGAGTGGCCGCTCGGGTGGTGGCCGGTTGGTAACGTGGCCTCGGACAGCGGGCGTGTCATCTTCCTCGGCGACTCCGCGGTTGAACCCCCCTCGATCATCGAGGTGAGGAACGGTGAGCCAGTTGTCGTTCGTCCCTCCACCGAGGTCGAGGTACACCCGGGATTCATCTCCCGAGTTGAGAACGTGAAGTGGAAGAACGATGACAACACCGGTGGTCATGGGCTCCTCTTCATGCCCAGCAACCAGGATTTCAAGGCCCCGGAAGGCGAGCTCCCTCCCCTTCTAGTCTCAGTCAACCCAATGCCAACGATGGCGGCCCACCCGGGCATCGACATGGCTGTTGAGTTCTGGACCAGCCGCGGGTTCGCGGTACTTAAGCCCAATCCCCGCGGAGCAACTGGATTTGGCCGCGCCTACCGCAGTCAGATCTCAGGACACTGGGGCAAACGGGATGTCGCTGACATCGTCAGTGGTGTGAAGCACCTGGTAGCAAAGGGACTGGTGGACGCCAGCCGCATCGCGATTCGCAGCGAGTCCTTCGGGGTGGTCACCGTGCTTCACGCGATCGAAAAGACGGACGTGTTCTCCGGCGCTGTCGCGCTTGCGGGTACCCCTGACATTCGAGATTTGGCTGCCAACGCACATAAGTTCGAGAAGAACTACCCGGGTCGCCTGGTGGGCTCATACGATCTCGGGGACGCAGCCTGGGATGAGGCAAACGCCCTCGAGCACATCGGTCAGGTCAACACACCCATTCTCTTCATGCATGGTGGCAAGGATCGTCTTGCTCCCGTTGATCGCGTTGAGAAGGCTGTCGAGACCCTGCGACAGGAGGGCAAGCCTGTTGCGCTGGTGGTGTTTGACGAGGAGGGACACTCCTACGT
>CAMFDH010000264.1 GCA_945949035.1 uncultured Actinomyces sp. | reverse complement strand
ATGCCAGCTGCTGCATAACCGGCGAGGTACGAGGCCTCAGCGGTGTTGAACAGAAGTGCCTTGGTGTTGTCCAGCGGCTCGTTGAACGGGGAGTCAACCAGAGCAAACTTGGTGTCCGGGTACTGCGCAGCGGACTCGCTGATGGCGTCAGCCATCAGGAAGCCAACACCGATGATGATCGAGCAGCCGCCCTGAACCATGTTCTCAATGTTCGGGATAAAGTCGGCGTCGCTTGTGGACTCAGCCTTGTCAACCTTGATACCGAAGGCATCCTTAGCCATCATCAGGCCCTCATAGCCTGACTGGTTGAAGGACTTGTCTTCGAAACCACCGGAGTCAGAGACCATGCAGGCCTTGACGTCTGAAGTGGCTTCGGTGGTGCCACCGGACTGTTCGCCTGAGGTACCAGCGTCGGTACCGGCATCTGGAGCAGAACCACAGGCAGCCAGGCTAAGAGCTGCAACGGCGGCTAGTGCGCCAAATCGCATCGTCTTCTTCACGTATTCCTCCTGATAAGAGTTTTCACTTATGCCCTTTGTGTTCACTGGCATACGTCGCGCAGGAACAGACTTAGGTCACTTGGGTAGCCTATCGAGGTACCTCGAAGACACCTAAGGAATCGAAGGCTAGCACCGGAAAAGCAACAATTCTGTGATCAGTGATGTCTGGGTCACGTTTCAGGCCCTGATGGGAACCTCCGGTGAAAGATCAGATGTACTCGGTTCTTCCCATGTGCTTGAGGAAGTCCACAACGTCCTTGACCTGCTGGGCGTTTTCCTTCACCGTAACAAGCAGGGCATCTTCCGTATCAATGACCACCGCGTCCGGAATTCCCACAATTGCAACCAGGCGTCCACTGGTACTAACGGCAAAAGAGCCCGGTGCAGAAATCCTCACGATCTCGGTCTCACCGCTCTCCCCTGCTTCCACAGCGCCCATCTCGGCCAGCGCCTCAAAGTCCCCGACGTCACTCCAGCCCACCGCCGCAGGAGCCGCCACAACCGCCACTCCTCCGAGCGCTGCCACGGGTTCCGCGACCGCATGGTCGATGGCGATCCTTGGCACCTCCTGCCAGAGGACGTCAATGGTTGCCACGACATCCGAGAGATCCTGCTGGTCCCAGACCTGCGCCATCTGCTGCAGCCTGTCAGCCATCTCGGGCTGAAGGTTACGAAGGTGACCGAGGACGGCTCCGGCCCCCATGACGAACATGCCCGCATTCCACAGGTATCCGGCCTCCACGTACCTCTCGGCGATGCTCAGCGGAGGCTTTTCGACGAACTCTGCGACCAGCGAGGCGCCCTCGGAAACAGTCTTGTCAGTCGGTTTGATGTACCCGAAGGCCGTTGACGGAAAGGTAGGTTGGATACCGATGGTGCAGATATAGCCGGCGCGAGCGGCCCCTGCGGCTTCGAGGACTGTTGCCCTGAAAGCATCCTCATCGCCTATGGCATGATCTGCGGCGAATGAACCCACGATGGCATCGTCGCCGTAACGCCGCGCGATCAACGCGGCCGCCAAACCTATGGCCGGCATTGAGTCCCGCCCGGAGGGTTCCACCACGACATCCACGTCGAGGTTCGCATCCAGGAGGCCGGCTTTCTGCAGTCCTGAGAGCTGCGCCTTCACCGCGTCGGCGTGAGCCTGCCCGGTGACGACCGTAATTGACGCCGAGATCGGCGCAAGCCTCAGGGCCGTAGCCTCGAGGAGTGTTGTCCCCCGACCGAGGAGGTCGAGGAGAAACTTGGGATGCCCCGCGCGCGAAAGCGGCCAGAGCCTGGTTCCTGATCCCCCTGCGGGAATAATGGAATGTAGACGCCTCGTGGAATCTACTTGGCTCTGGCCGCTTTGCATGGGAGTCCTCCCTAAGGATTTGGCACTTTCATGCCACCTTAGACGGCTGCCTCAACTGCTGCCTCTGCATCGGCAACTGCCTCTGCCTCTTCCTCGGCGTTCTCAGTGATCGCGTTGACCGAAAGGATGTCGCGCTCAAGCAGTTCGTCGTTCACCTCGACGCCCTCAGCCAGGGTCAGGTCAGAGACGCGAACGACCGCACCTTCGGTGAGACCCTCAATGGAAACCTCGATGTGCTCGGGAATCGAGATTGCCGGTGCAGAAATGACCAGGCTGAACTCTTCCTGCTGCATCTGTACGCCCGGAGCCAGCTCGCCGACCAGGAGGATCGGAACCTCGACCTCAACGCGCTCCTTGGCGGAGACTGCGAGCAGGTCGATGTGAAGGATGTTGCGGCGAACCGGGTGACGCTGGATGTGCTTCACGAGTGCCAGCTGCTTCTTGCTGCCGTAGTTGACGGTGATGACTGCGTTTGCCGAATCCTTGACGATCAGGAAGATATCGTGACCGGGCAGATCCAGGTGAACCGAGTCGAGCTTGTGGCCGTAAAGGACCGCGGGGACCAGACCCTCGCGGCGTGCGCGGCGTGCCGAGCCCTTGCCAACTTCTTCGCGGATGGTCGCCTTGATACTGTTTTGAGTTACAGCTGCCATAGTTCCTCTTTTCTATGCGTCCCATTTGGGACTGCCGGGTCAGTCAAGACCACTGGGGCCTCGGCTGACGTCCATGTCATGCCCGACGACCCCTCTGAAAAGAGGCGTTCAATCCTGTCGATCACGGAGATCAAGTCTCCCTCGCCAGGCAACCCCTCAAGATTACGAGTACAACGAGGGTGTAATCAACCCGCATCTAGCGGAATGCGTCACCCCGAAGCACATTTCTTCGCGGTGACGCATTCGCTTGAAACTATCTAGGCCTCACCATCAAACATCGAGGGGACAGAGCCGTCCTCGAATACCTCGTGAATACCCCGGGCCAGAAGTGGAGCG
>CAMFDH010000263.1 GCA_945949035.1 uncultured Actinomyces sp. | reverse complement strand
CCGGGCCCGCCGATAGCGATGGCGGTTCCCACACCGGCGATGTTCCCCACTCCGACTCGGGAGGCTGCCGACAGGGTGAAGGCCTGGAAAGAGGAGATTGACTGTGGCTTGTCGTCGGCAGTTCGAGGTGATGGCTGTGTGATGGTGCGGAACATCTGGGGAACAGACGTCAACTGCCCGAACCCTGTCCGAAAGGTAAAGTACAGTGCAAGAGCAATGACAATGGGGGTAAGACCCCAGTTCCAGAGGTTGTCACTGGCCGCGGCGACGCCGTTCGCAATACTCGTCATTGCTCAAGTATCACCTGTTATGGCATTGTTCTTGCTGATCTTTCCAAATTGGCTGGATTCGCTGGCAGATTGGCAGGCGCTTGCCGGGGCGGGTGGCATCGGTTTACCTGTGGGTGGTGAATCCGTGTAATCCCTCACTGGTCGGAGCGCCGGTGGGAACGTAGTGTAAACTCTTCACGGTGCGTCGGCACGACCGGCAATTAGAGACTCGTTAGGAACAACAGTGGCAAGCAAATCCTCAGATGTTCGTCCCAAGATCACTCTCGCATGCTCGGAGTGCAAGGAGCGCAACTACATCACTAAGAAGAACCGTCGCAACACCCCGGACAGGCTTGAACTGAACAAGTTCTGCCCGCGTTGCAACAAGTCACAGGCTCACCGCGAGACCCGCTAAGCCTGAACGTACTTTCCTGACGCCCCGCTGTAACGCGGGGCGTTTGTGATTGAAAAAGCCGGTCGCCGCCCAGACCCGGTATGCTTCACGACGAACTTAGAGCCCACCCGCTCATCAACAGGCATCAAGGAGTAGCGATGGAAGGCCAACCGGTCCCTCTACGCCAACGAACGACCCTGCGAACGGGCGGTGTGCCCACCCTCTACGTTGAGGCCAGCACTGAGAGCCAGCTGATCGAGGTGGTTGCAGACCATGATCGTGCGGCAGGATTGCTGCGCTCTGGCGACACACAGCCCGCTGACAGCACCTCCGACTGGCAGGCTGTTCCTTCGGCATCAGAGAGTTCTGAACCGGGACTGCTGGTCCTTGGCGGTGGTTCCAACCTGGTGGTTTCCGATGCACCCTTCGACGGGACGGTCATTACCGATAGCCGAAGCGACCTTCTGGTCCGCCCCCATGATCGTGAGGGCTCGGTACTGATTGAGGCCACCGCAGGTGTCACCTGGGATGACCTGGTCTCCCACACGGTGACGCAGGGCTGGTCGGGACTCGAGGCGCTCTCTGGTATCCCCGGCACCGTCGGCGCCGCACCCATCCAGAACATCGGCGCGTACGGCCGAGAAGTTGGGGACAACCTGGTTTCCATCAGGGCCTATGACCGCCTGACTGGCGAGGTGGTTTCACTCCCACGCCGCGACCTCGCCCTCGGCTACCGCGACTCCGTCCTCAAGCGTTCCCTACACGATGAGCGGCCCGGCGGTGGTCGGACCTGGAAGAACACCGGGCGCTGGGTCGTCCTCAGTGTGCTGCTGGAACTTGACGAGGACGGACTGTCCGCACCTGTTCGCTACGGCGAGCTCGCTCGAACCATCGGGGTTGAGGTCGGAGAGCGTGCGCCGGGAAGCGAAGTACGCTCAGCCGTTCTTGAGCTGCGTCGCTCCAAGGGAATGGTGCTCGACCCCTCCGATCACGACACATGGTCGGCCGGATCCTTCTTCACGAACCCGATCCTGTCGCAGCGTTACGCCGACGAGGTTCTGCCCTTCAAGGCTCCCCGTTTCCCCGTCGAAGATGCTGGCCGTGACCCACTCGAGGGCAAGGTGAAGACCTCTGCGGCCTGGCTGATTTCACAGACAGGGTTTGAAAAGGGCTTCGGCCTAACCCCGGGTGCTCAGGCGCGTCTTTCAAGCAAACACGTCCTCGCTATCACCAACCGTGGAGCCGCCACCAGTGATGACGTTGTCGCTTTGGCGCGCGCTGTCCGTGACGGGGTTGAAGAGCACTTCGGGATTCGTCTTGAGCCAGAACCGGTTCAGGTTGGTCTGACTATCTGACCCAGAGGAACATTTCTGTCGCACTCAAGTAAGCTGGCTCATGGAAAATGATGCCGGGCACACAGGAGTGAAAATGGCAAAAATCAAGGTAGTCGGTCCCGTCGTTGACCTAGACGGCGACGAGATGACGAGGATCATCTGGCAGTTCATCAAGGATCGCTTGATCTTCCCGTACCTTGACCTCGACCTTCGGTACTACGACCTCTCGATCGAGAACCGCGACGCCACCGATGACCAGGTCACTGTTGACGCCGCCGAAGCAATCAAGAAGTACGGCGTGGGCATCAAGTGTGCCACGATCACCCCGGATGAGGCTCGTGTCGAAGAGTTCGGCCTCAAGAAGATGTGGCGTTCCCCCAATGGAACTATCCGCAACATCCTCGGCGGTGTGATCTTCCGCGAACCGATCATCATCGACAACATTCCCCGCCTGGTTCCCACCTGGACCAAGCCGATCGTGGTTGGCCGTCACGCTTTTGGTGACCAGTACCGCGCCACCGATTTCAAGGTTCCCACCGGCGGCACCGTGACGCTGACGTTCACACCCGACGATGAATCAGAGCCAATGGAGTTCGAGGTCGTTCAGATCCCCGAAACCGGTGGCGTTGTCATGGGCATGTACAACTTCAACGAGTCGATCCGTGACTTTGCCCGCGCCTCCTTCGCCTACGGTCTGCAGCGCGGTTTCCCCGTCTACATGTCGACGAAGAACACCATCCTCAAGGCTTACGACGGTCAGTTCAAGGACATCTTCCAGGAGGTGTTTGACGCAGAGTACAAGGAGCAGTACGAGGCCGCGGGTCTGACCTATGAGCACCGTCTGATTGACG
>CAMFDH010000262.1 GCA_945949035.1 uncultured Actinomyces sp. | reverse complement strand
TCACCGACGGTATCGCCGATGTCATGTCCTACGCGGACGAGGTCGAGATGCCCCACACCGCTGACCAGCACGCGCGCCTGGTTTCTGAGGGCGTGGACTGGCTCTCCGCAGCCCTGGCAGCAGGGACCGAACCGCTGACCCTGGATGGCATCCTGACGACGGACTTCCTGGGTCTTGATAGGCCAGCACTCGAAAGTCTGGCGGGACAGCGCGTCCTCGTCACCACGGGTAACCCCACCCTGTTCACCGTTCAGCTGCTGCAACTGTGGCTGCACGGAGCCAGTGTCGTCTGGGTTCCCGGAGGCTACGACGCCGAGCGCATCGGCAGTTCAGAGCGGGTCACCCTGACCATCAGGGAAGGCTCACCAGACCCCGAGTAGGCACGCTGTTGCGAGGGCGACCTGCTCAACGGGACGCCGCCTCATGCTGCGGGCCCGCTGTGCCACCTCAAGTCGTCCCCTCGCGGAGGTATCACTGAGGATCTCGTGCCACTTCGCCAGTCCCTCGAGGAACTGCTCATCACGTTCGGCGTCAACCGCTGCGTTGAGGGCGACCTCGGTCATCAGCAGGAACTGCGAGCGGTAGTGACCGGAACGCAACAGGTTCCAGCGGCTCACCGTCGCCTTGACTCCCCTGTGTGCCCCGGCGACGTTTCGTTCGTGCTGGCGGTAGGCCACGTGGGGACGGGGGTCGATAGCCCAGGGAACACCCGCGCCTCGAAGAATCGCGTAGACGAACCAGTCGTGGACCGCAACGTCCTCGGCCCCCCACTGGTCCAGGTAGTCCACCAGGATCTTCCACGCCACGTAGTCGAACACATAGGTGGAGCCGGCACCCGGGGCCTCGAAGATGAAGTCCCACTTCGTCTGCGGTTGATCCTTATGGATCACCGTCCTCGTCACCTCACCATCCGGGAGAACCGTGAAGGCGGCAACGTTGGAGGAAACCGCCCGCGCCCCGGCCTCGTGCATGAACTCAATCTCTTCGATGAGTTTGCGCGGCTGCCACAGGTCGTCCTGATCGGTGAACGCGGCGTACTGCCCCGGCTGAACGTCGAGGTGGCGCAGCGCGTGGAGGAAGTTGGCCGCCACCCCGGCCTCGCCCACCCGTTGCGGAAGGACCCGCACGCGTGAGTCGGTGGCCGCCAGTTCCTCGGCCCACTCCCGGGTGTTGTCGGTCGACCCATCGTCAGAAATGACCAGGCGTACCTCGACATCCTCCTGGTCGAGGATGGTCTCTACCTGGCGACCTATCCACGGCTGCCCGTTATAGGTCGCCATGGCGATATTGACGACGGGTCGATCCATCACTCGGTCCTAGTGGCCCTTCTGTGCGTACTTGGCCTCAACGCGTTCCTTCTCGCCCTTCCACCAGTCCTCGTGCTCGGTGTACCAGCGGACCGTCTCTTCAAGACCCTCACGGAATGAGGTGAATGACGGGTACCAGCCCAGCTCTTCGTTCAGCTTGGTGGCGTCGATGGCGTAGCGCAGGTCGTGCCCGGCGCGGTCCGCCACGTGGTCGTAGTCATCGTGCGGGTGCCCCATGATCTCGTTGATCATGTGGACGACCTCTTTGTTCGAGGCCTCTCCGTCAGCGCCGATCAGGTAGGTGTCACCAATCGTGCCCCTCTGCAGGATCTCCCAGACCGCCTCGTTGTGGTCGAGGACGTGGATCCAGTCCCGCACGTTCGCGCCCTCACCGTAGAGGCGAGGACGAATCCCCACCAGACGGTTGGTGATCATGCGGGGAATGAACTTTTCGATGTGCTGGTAGGGACCGTAGTTGTTCGAGCAGTTCGAGATGGTGGCCGGGATACCGTAGGTGCGTATCCAGGCGCGAACCAGCATGTCCGAACCGGCCTTGGAAGCCGAGTAGGGCGAGGAAGGGTTGTACGGGGTGTCAACCGTGAACTTGGCGGGATCATCCAGTTCCAGGTCCCCGTAAACCTCATCGGTGGAGACATGGTGGAAGCGGGTCCCGTACTTACGCACGGCCTCCAGAAGGGTGAAGGTACCGATCAGGTTGGTCTGGATGAACGGTGCCGGACCGGTGATCGAGTTGTCGTTGTGTGACTCTGCGGCAAAGTGGACCACGGCATCGGCATCGCGAACGACCTCGTCCACAATCTCCATGTCAGCCACGTCCCCGCGGGTGATGGTGAGGCGCTTGGCCTGCTCCGGGGTGACGTCGGTCAGCGAGCTTTCGTTAGCCGCATACGTGAAGGAATCGAGGACGTTGACATCGACCTCAGGGTGGTCGTTCAGCAGGGTGTGAACGAAGTTCGCCCCGATAAACCCGGCTCCCCCAGTTACGACGATTCGCATGTGTGCTCCTTTTGCTTTCTTGGTTGTGTAACCCAACCTCGAGTCCAGTTGGGCATAAGAAACGGTTACGATTCAGCTATATCAACGCCAGTCTAGCCGTGCTTTCGCGGTGAGAAACGGAGGACGGATGCCCAACGGTAAGAGAACCACCGCCGTGGTGGTGACCTATAACCCTGATGCATCCGAGCTCAGCGCGCTGCTTAGCGCACTGGTGCCGCAGGTTTCTGAGGCCGTGGTTGTCGATAACGGTTCGAAGAATGAGGGCGAGGTCGCTGAGATTGCCTCCACCCTCAGCGCGGTGTTTCTTCCCCTGGGCGTGAACCTCGGGATCGCAACCGCACAGAATCGCGGCATTACCTGGGCCATGGAGCGTGAGGCCGACTACGTTCTGCTCTCCGATCAGGATTCTGTTCCGGCCCCCGACATGGTTGAGCAGCTGCGGGAGTGCTTTGAAAACCCACCGCTGCCGGATCAACCCACCGGGCTCACGCTGCTTCCCGTTGAGGACGCAGAGGGCCTGGAGC
>CAMFDH010000261.1 GCA_945949035.1 uncultured Actinomyces sp. | reverse complement strand
AGCTGTACACGCCGATCGGCACTGCCTCGCGGGTCCCTGATGTCTCCCCGCACCGGAATGCCCGTGATCTGGCGGCGTGGAAGAAGCGGGTGATCGCCGCGTGGCACAGGGTGCAGATCAGCTTTGTTGAAGCGACTCTGCCCGATGTGGTGCAGCTGGGGGATGAGGTAGCGGTTGAAGCCCACGTCGACCTCGGCGGACTGAGCCCGCGGGACGTCCAGGTCCAAATGGTCCTCGGGCGGGTCGGCAGTGATGACTCAATAGTTGGGGGACAGGTGATTGAGCTGGGGGTCGTCGGCGGTGAGGACGGGGCAATGTACCGCTTCGCGGCATCTGAGAAGCTGGCGGTTTCCGGCGCCGTTGGCTTCGCCGTGAGGGTGGTTCCCCACAGCGAACTCACCTCCTCTGACGCGGAGCTGGGCCTGGTCACCCACGCGGAATCCCCCGTGGTATCAGCGCACACCACCACCAGCTACGGGCAGTAGTCAGGCTGGGAAAGCAAAGGCGCCCGGGGAACCAATCAACTGGATCCCCGGGCGCCTTTGATGAGTGCGGACTAGTAGACCATTCCCATGGCTTCACGAGCCTGCAGAAGCGTCCGATCGGCCTCTTCGTTGGCCTTGGCCACGCCGGCCTCCAGGACGGAGAGCAGGTAGGCCGGATCTTTCTCAAGCTCGGTGCGGCGCGCCCGCAGGGGGGCCAGGTGATCGTTGATCGCATCCGTCACCGTCTTCTTGAGGACGCCACCGCCGCCGTCGCCGATCCGTTCGGCAATGACCTCGGGTTCCTCACCGGAGGCCATCGAGGCCAGCAGCAGGAGGTTGGAAACCTCCGGGCGGGTGACAGGATCGAAGGTGATGACCCGGTCGGAGTCCGTTTTGGCCTTCTTGAGTATCTTCGCCGTCTCATCAGCTGTCATACCCAGTTCAATGGTGTTGCCGCGCGACTTACTCATCTTGGTGCCGTCGGTACCGAGGATAGCGGGGGCCTTGGAGAGCAGGGCATCGGGGCGACGGAACACCGGCTTACCCTCTGCGTCGCGGCCGTAGCGGCGGTCAAAGCGGCTGGCAATCTGCCGGGTGAGCTCGATGTGGGGGAGCTGATCCTGACCTACTGGGACCAGGTTGGCCTTGCAGAAGAGGATATCTGCGGCCTGGTGAACCGGGTAGGTGAGGAGGAGACCCGTCATTGCGCGCCCGCCCGTGGCCTGCAGTTCGGCCTTAACGGTGGGGTTGCGGTGCAGTTCGGACTCTGTCACCAGTGAGAGGAAAGGAATCATCAGCTGGTTGAGGGCGGGAACCGCCGAGTGGGCGAAGATTGTCGACCGCTCTGGGTCGATGCCAGCTGCCAGGTAGTCGGCGAGCAGGCCGAGGACGCGCTCACGAATCGGGCCCACGCCGTCACGGTCGGTGATGACCTGGTAGTCGGCGACCAGGATCCAGGTGTCAACGCCTCGGTTCTGCAGTTCAACACGACCCTTGAGGGTGCCGAAGTAGTGACCGAGGTGAAGCTTGCCGGTCGGGCGGTCACCTGTGAGCACCCGGAAGCGGGAGGGGTCGATATCGATCTGCTCTTCAATCTCTCGCGAACGCTCGATGGCCTTGCGAACCGAAGCTGTGCTGACCTGGCTGTCTCCCTCGGGAATCACCGGTTCCTGAATGGGGGTCGTATCTGTGGGTGCCATGGTCGTTCCTGAATCTTCTGTAGTGGGCATGAGGACGATTGTACCGTGGGCAAATCCGAGGCGAATCCAGCCGGTGCGCGGGTTAGGATTGTGGGGCGAACAGGGCGCGTTAGCGCAAACAACGAAACACTGGAGTTAGTTATGAGCGATCGTCTCAAGCCGGGTAAGGCAGTCATTCTGGCACGTGGCCTGGGTTCCCGAATGAGGAAGCAGTCCGAGGACGCCAGCCTCACCAGCGAACAGCAGGCTGCAGCGGATAGCGGCGTCAAGGCCATGATCTCCTTTGGTCGCCCCTTCCTGGACTACGTCATCAGCGGTCTGGCAGATGCCGGCTACGACGAGGTCTGCCTGGTGATCGGACCCGAGCACGACATGATTCGCGAGTACTACGACGAGGTCCCCAAGTCGCGAGTCAAGATCTCCTACGCCATCCAGGAGGAGCCCCTGGGAACGGCCAACGCAGTCCTGGCCGCCGAAGAGTTCGCGGGTGAGGACGCGGTTGTCGTCCTCAACTCTGATAACTACTACCCGATCGAGGCCTACCGTGCGCTGCACGAGCTGGAGGGCTCGGGCCTCATTGGTTTCGATCCCGAAGCACTGATCGCCCAGTCCAACATCCCCGGCGACCGCGTCAACGCGTTTGCGTTTGCAGTGGCAGACGAGGACGGCATTATGACCGAAATCGTCGAGAAGCCGGACGCCGCAACGATCGAGCGCCTCGGCGACGACGCGATGGTCTCGATGAACCTATGGCGTTTCACCCCCGCCATCTTTGAGGCAGCCAAGAAGGTCGAGCTGTCCCCGCGCGGTGAGTACGAACTGCAGGATGCCGTTCGCCTAGCCATCGAAGGCGGAGACCCATTCACAATTGTCCCCCTGGCAGCAGGCGTCCTCGACATGTCCAACCGTGACGACATTCAGTCGGTAGCGGAGGCGATGGAGAAGCTGGACGTCGATCTGTGAGCTGGTTCGTTCCGGGCCGCGTAGAGGTATTTGGTAAGCACACCGACTACGCGGGCGGACGATCCATCCTTCTCGCCTCCAGCCAGGGGGTGACGGCTCGCGTCCTCGACCCTGATGTTGTGGCTGAGGACGGGATCTTTGTCGCCTGGTCGACAGCTACCGAGGGACCGGTAACCGTGGTGGCGGATGAGGAAAATGACCTGC
>CAMFDH010000260.1 GCA_945949035.1 uncultured Actinomyces sp. | reverse complement strand
AGCAACCCCGGGACCCTATGAGCAGGCCAAGGATCCGACCCCGGTTGAACAGATTATTCGACCCACCGGTCTTGTAGATCCCAAGGTGATCGTGAAACCCACGGAGGGACAGATCGATGACCTGCTCGAAGAGATCAGAGTCCGGGTTGAAAAGAATGAACGCGTCCTTGTCACGACGCTGACTAAGAAGATGGCTGAGGATCTGACGGTCTACTTCGCTGAGAGGGGCGTTCGCGTCGAGTACTTGCACTCTGATGTGGATACCCTGAGGCGAGTCGAGCTGCTTCGCGAACTCAGACAGGGGAAGTTCGACGTTCTTGTGGGAATCAACCTGCTTCGAGAGGGACTAGATCTTCCTGAGGTGTCCCTGGTGGCCATCCTTGACGCTGACAAAGAGGGGTTCCTCCGTTCCACAAGGTCCCTCATTCAGACCATTGGTCGAGCCGCGCGAAATGTCTCCGGAGAGGTCCACATGTACGCGGACCGGATAACGGATTCTATGAAGGCGGCACTTGAAGAGACCGAGCGCAGGCGTGATAAGCAGATCGCCTACAACGAAGCGCACGGCATCGATCCCCAGCCCATCCGTAAGAAGATCGCAGATGTCACCGACATGTTGGCGAGGGAAGAGATCGACACCGAGGAGCTGCTTGCCGGGGGCTATCGCAAGGGCGTTGACAGGGGTTCGGCTCGAAGTGGGGGAGCACCTCTTCCCCGTGGGGTAGCGCACGCTGAAGCTGACCTCGCCGCACTGATTGATGAACTTACCGAGCAGATGAAGGCAGCTGCCGCAGAACTCAACTTTGAGTTGGCCGCACGCCTTCGTGATGAAATTTCAGATCTGAAAAAGGAACTGCGAGCTATGAGCAGTGCCAACTGAGAAAGCACCTTCAGGTAGCCCAAGGCAATCAACCCCGGACCTTAGTACCAAGTCTCACGTGAGCGGGGTAGCGGTAGCACGCGGGCTGGGCACTAGTATTGCTCTCTGAGGGGAGTAATCCAACAAGTCAACGTCGTCAACACGGTTCAGGCCTGTCACAGGCTCCGCCCGGCGCTGACACCTAGGCCAGAGTCTCAGGTGGGTAAGACCTCAGTTACTTGGTCGTACCCACTCACGGAGGAACATTGGAAGTCCACTTTCTATCCTGGCTAATCCTGGCTGTCGTTATCGTTGCATTGATAACGGTAGACATCGTTGGCCACGTCCGCACCCCACACGCCCCGACTCTTAAAGAGAGCGCCTGGTGGTCGGTCGCCTACATCGCCCTCGCCCTCGTCTTCGGCGTCTTCATCTGGATTGTCTATGGTGGTGACTATGCCGGTCAGTACATTGCCGGTTGGGCAACTGAGAAGGCACTCTCGATTGACAACCTGTTTGTGTTCGTCATCATCATGTCTTCGTTTAGGGTGCCAAGAGAGTTCCAGCAGAAGGCTCTTCTCTCAGGCATCATCATCGCCCTCGTCCTGCGCCTCATCTTCATCCTTGTGGGTGCCGCGATCATCGCCCAGTTCTCCTGGGTCTTCTACCTCTTCGGTTTTTGGCTGCTCTACACGGCATACACCCAGGTCAAGGCCGGAACCGAGACCGTGAGTGATGAGATTGATGAAGGCGAGTACACCGAGACCCGCCTGACGAAGATGGTGCGGAAGATCGTTCCCGTCACCGATGGATTCCGCGGTCAGAAGTTCCTCTACCGCCACGGTGGTAAGACTCTGATTACGCCGCTTCTCCTGGTCGTAGTCGCGCTTGGCTCGGCCGACATCATGTTTGCACTCGACTCCATCCCGGCTATCTTCGGCCTTACCTCTGAGCCGTACCTTGTCTTCGCTGCCAATGCGTTCGCACTTCTTGGTCTACGTCAGCTCTACTTCCTCATTGATGACCTTCTGCAGCGTCTGGTGTTCCTGCACTGGGGCCTGGCATTCATCCTGGGCTTCATCGGAGTCAAGCTGATCCTGCACGCCATGCACGAGAACACGGTTCGGTTCCTCAACGGTGGCGAAGCGTTCAATGTTCCAGACATCGGTATCGGTCTCTCCCTCGGCGTCATCATCGGCACGATCACCATCACGGTTGTAGCCTCACTGATCGCCAGCAGGCGGAAGCAGAATGGTCGGCCTGAAGTATCCGAACCGGACGGCATCGCCTAGTGTCCTCCTCGCGTCTTGTCTCTGAGCCTGTGGATAGCACAGGGGAACACGCGGAACTTGCCCTGCCTGAGGCACTGACCAATCAGCAGCTGGAGTCTCTAGCCGGTGGATTGAGCAGTGCCCAGGTACGGTCGAAGCATGAGGCGGGGGAGTCGAACGAGGTCGACCAGTCAACCTCACGGCCACTCAGTGCGATCCTTCGCGCCAACCTCTTCACGACCTTCAATGCCATTCTCTTTACCTGTGCCGCAGCAGTCCTCATACTCGGTGACTGGCGCGACGCTGTCTTTGGTTTCGTCCTCGTCCTGAACCTGGCAATCGGGGTGCTCTCGGAGCTGCGATCGAAGAAAGAGCTGGATTCACTGGCTGTTCTCCAAGCTCCCACCTCTACCGTCCTGCGTGATGGCCAGTGGCAGGAAGTCAACAACAGCCAACTGGTGAGTCATGACGTAATCCGCCTGAGTCTAGGAGACCAGGTTCCGGCGGATGGGCAGGTCATTGAGGCTCGGGGACTCGAGGTCGATGAGTCTGCCCTCACGGGGGAGGCACGCCCGGTGCGAAAGAAGACCGGCGACACCCTGATGTCGGGGACCGCCATTGTCGCTGGCGCCGGAGAGATGCTGATCGAGGTCGTTGGATCGCAGGCCTGGGCGCAGCGGATCACCTCAGAGGCAAGGCGCTTCAGCAAGGCACACTCCGAGATTCAAGACTCGATCGAA
>CAMFDH010000259.1 GCA_945949035.1 uncultured Actinomyces sp. | reverse complement strand
CGGTTCCCCGTCTTAGGAGCGCGCAAAGTGGACTGCGCCCGGATGGGGCGCGACATGGGGCAGGTTTTCCTCATCAGCGTGTGGAGGTCTGGTCTAGTCTGGGTTCCTGATGTGCGGCAATGTTTCGCATTGTTAAGGTCGGTGCGCTAAGTCGCCCTCACCCAACCTGTCCCACAAGTAGAGTCATGATGAACCCAATACGAGATACTGTCCGCTACTACCTTCAGACCGCTTTCCATCAGGGGAAGTCGATTGCTTTAGATCCTTCTTCTGCACGTCAACGCCAGCGTTGGGTGTCTGACGCTATTCCGAAGATGACCGAAGAGATAAATTCGCTGTGTGCCGAGGTGACCTTAGCGGACATCCTGTCGAAGATTAGTGATGAAGCTGTGGAGTCGGCGGCACGCATGATGTATAACCAGCGCCCCCGGAAGTCAGACCCGGTTCATTGGGAAACTGACTGGGAGGACGTTGATGAGAAATGGAAGGACGGGCAAAGGCGTGCAGTCAAGCAGGTGTTGGCGGTCGCGGTTGCCGTAACTAAGAAAAGGCAGACTGAGGCTCTTTCTGACACCGCCAGACAGAAATAGGAGGCTCTGTTGAACACTCAAGCATTGTTTTGTTCACGGGCTTTTCATGCCCGCGCGGCTGCTATGACACTAACAGTCACACTCGCCACTGTTATTGCTGGTGCTAATGCAGTAGCGTCACCAAACATGACACCTAATGATCTTGGTAGCCACACTGCTTTTACGAAGATGCTTACGCAAAGCCGTGATGAGTCTGCACGAACCTTGGTGTCTTTAGATGTTCCGTGGGAGCCAGATGATGTTGTTCTGGCGACTGCAACCCTACCTCCGCCACCACCTGAGCCAGAGCCTGAAGAGGTTTTGGAGGAAGTGCCACTTGACCTTGAGGTAGGGCCGCAAGCGTCTAGCACACATGTGGAGGATCAGTCTTGGGTTGCCGCGCAGGGGGGCAACTACTCTCATGTAGACACTGGTGATGTCAGCCGTGACGCGATCGTGGGGCTGGCGTTGGAGCAGGTGGGGAAGCCTTATGTGTGGGCCGCTACAGGGCCAGACGCTTTTGACTGTTCCGGTTTGGTTTACTACGTGTTTGGCCAAAATGGTATTTCACTGCCAAGGATGTCGGGGGACCAGGGGGCGTCTGGGCGGGTCGTGTCCTATGGTGAAGCCCTCCCGGGTGATCTTGTTGTTTGGGGGCAGAGCCATATTGCTATCTACTTAGGTGACGGGATGATCGTCCACGCCTCCACCCCAGCAACTGGCGTGAAAATATCACCCCTATATGGGGACTACTACTTTTCGAGGATACTGGATTGACGCTGACTAGATGCCACTGCGGGGACGTTGTCACCTACGGTTTCGATGGCGATCCCACCCACCACCGCGGTATGTGTACCCATTGTGATGCATGCCGCTGCGATGTGAACCCTTGGAACTGTGGGCGCGCCGACTATAGGCATCCTGCACCTAAGCTTGCTGATTACGGTCAGGTTGCACCGTCTTTTCGGATTCTGGTCACCGGCTCACGATACTTCTCTGACTTCCCGATCATGCGCGACGCTATTTTGCAGGCGGCTGCGAACAGTAATGGGCGCCCCGTAACAGTTGTGCACGGAGGTGCGCGGGGAGCAGACCAAATGGCTGCACGTATCGCCCGCAAGCACGGATTCCAGGTAGAGGAGCACCCCGCAGACTGGGATAAGCACGGCAGACGAGCAGGCCCAATCCGTAACCAACAAATGGTCGATGCCGGCGCAGATATTTGCTTAGCCTTCCCACTTGGCGCCTCCCGAGGGACCCGCGGATGCATGGCAGCGGCATACAAGGCGGGTATCCCGGTCGTATGCCCAACGGAGCCTTAACGGTCGGGGCAACACCTAACCTGCCGGTGAGCGTTGGCGGCACCTGTCCCACAAGTGGAGTATGAAGACAAAGAAAAAGGTCGCCCCAGAGCGCCTCAACATCGCAGGTATCAAGGATCGGCCCGGCTGGACCGACGCGGCGATCCGGAAGTTTTTGGGTGAGCCGGATGAGTTGCGTGCGAACCCCATATTTAAGACCGCGGCCCCGCAAAAACTATGGGACACCAGCAAAATCAAGGCTGTGGAGGATGCACCGGAGTTCCAAGACTGGAAGGCCAAGTCGCTGCGCCGCTCCAAATCTGCACAACAGGTCGCCGACCGAAAACGTGCCAAGGCCCGCCGCTGGGCGGAAAACGTACCGATCCATCTTAGGTGCCCGAGTGAGCTCTCCAGGGTCGAGGATCTAGCGATTCATGCTTACAACGAGCGTCTGCGGGAGCGTCAAGAACGATACGACAAGTTCTATGATTTCTTGCCGGCATCGAAGGACGCGAACCGAGAGCTTCTAAGTCGAATCACTGTGAACTTTTTGCGGCATGATTGCACCGAGTATGATTCACGGCTCGAAGACACGTTTGGGGTTGTCGGGAGGGTCGAGGCGAGCCGGATTGTGCGTCGCCGCGTGTACGACGTGATTTCTGGAAGGTTCCCTGATTTAGCGGGGGAATGTAGGCGCCAGATGAGGTATCGGGGGCTAAGCGACTAGTCCGGTTTGCATCACTGGTCCACGAAAGTTTTGGTTGTCCCACAAGTAGGGGTAGCAGTGGGCGGAACCGATTCGTCTGCTTGTTTGTTATACGGAAGGGACATTGTTTGTCTACTAAAAATGAGCGGAAGGAGTCACCAACCGACCGTGTTGGGACGTTCTTCTCTGAGTATTCTGAGGTGGTTAGGAAAGTCTCGTGGCTGTCTGGGGCGGCGTGGCTGAGCACCTTTTGGAAGGTTACGGCAATCCTGGTTGGTTTCGGTGCTTTGCTGTTTGCTGTTGACT
>CAMFDH010000258.1 GCA_945949035.1 uncultured Actinomyces sp. | reverse complement strand
TGTAAACACGCCCGCTACTTTGTCCGCACAGTGTCCCCATGGATGGCAATACCCGGGATGCGCGCATGAGGGGCACCTTAGGGGAATCAGATTCTGCACGCGAGACAGATATCAAGAAAACCCAGCTTCACACCGAACATAGTGTTTTGGCCGCGCTGCGAAAACGGTATGAAAAACGTGCCAACGCGAACCCAGAGTGGATGTTCTTGGACCATGTGCGCAACAGAGCTGGACATGATGCGACCCGCACCTTAGATGCTATGGCATTGGGTTTGTGGCCCTCACGTGGCATGGAGCTACAGGGTTTCGAGGTGAAGGTTTCCCTCGCAGACTTTCGTCGTGAGCTGGAAACCCCAGAGAAAATGGATGCTTTTGCGCACGTCCTGGACCGCTTTTGGATCGTCGCCCCTGCAGGGGTCGTGCCCGTTGCGGAGATTCCCGCAACCTGGGGCTCTTGGAGGTTATCTCTAACGGCACCATACGCCAGAAAAAGGCCGCCCCTTTGCTGCGAGAGGGGCGCGCCGATATACCTCGCGAGCTGCTGGTTCCGCTGATGAGGGGTGTCTCGGGACGCGGGGAACTCCTTGAAAAAGCCGCCAATGCCGACAGTGAAGCCAAAAGGGAGCGGTCATATGCTCAAGGTTATGAGCTTGGGCGCAGTTCGCTGACTTTGGAGATGCAGCACCTGAAGAGCCGTAACGAATCACTTGCCAACCGCGGCGACCGGATTAACGAACAGGTGAGACTCATCGAAAAAGCGTTGGGTGTGTCCACGCGGGAATGGGGGGCCACTATTGATGAACGCAAACTACGCTCCATCGCTCAAGCTGTCCAAGCAGTCGTGGCCGGAGCAGACGCTGAACAGCAAGCCGCGACCCGTGTGGAGCAAGTGATGAGTCGCCTGCAGATGGACCAGAACGATCTTGAAAACGCTGCCGTTGACCTACAGAACATGCGCGAACGTATCTTGGCAGAGTGGGTTAAGCAGCCCCCGACTGACTAGAAGTATGGGGCGCAAATTGGGTTTGGCGGGGAGGGGGTCAAAAAGCAGCGCGAAATACAGCCCCATAATGATACATAACAGTGTCCCTATCAAACAGGAGGTATTCGCGCAGGCAATGCATCCCCACCCAACTAGAACCATGAGCACAAGAACTAACTTTGATGAGTCCAAGGTTAAGCGCCACCGGGCCGGCACGTCCGCCGGGGGACGCTTCGACCACAAAGACCAGCCTGCAGATGACAGCGTTGAGCTAACTTTCGGTGAAGAGCCTGTCAATGAACCAGAGCCTCAAACCCGTTATTCCTTCCTAGAGGACTGGCAACAGAAGGTTGAAGAGTTCGACGAAACCTACCGGGATGTTCCGACCCGATTTTTCAGCGCCGACCTTATGGGCAGCAAAGACTTCGTGGAACCCCAGTTGATAGCAAAAAGCGAGTTAGCCTTTCAGCTTGCCATGGAGGACGGGGCGTACGACGACGAGAACTACCTTCCCTCAAAGAAACTCCAAGGCCAGCTGGCTAGAAACGGTATTGCGCGGGCCGGGGAACCTGCCTATGTCGTACACCGCCTCACCCAAGGAACGTCATCCCCTAAAGATGCTAGAACCGCAAGCGAAGACGTGGAGGCAACTGCGAAGCACCTGGGGCTAACCGATCTGGAGCCTATGGATGACCCTAAATACTTGCGTTCTTTCAAGAGTGAGCGAATGTGGAGTGCCCGCAATAAGGTTGGTGGTCAGGTGATTATCACCGACGGGGCAGCGGGGCAACGTAACTTCGCTGCGCTCGGGTTCAAGGGGGTTGCCCCTAAAGGGTTTGACAGTGGGTTCCAGCGGGTGGATGTGCGCACCCTGATCGGTTCGGCCCGGCTCGAAAAGATGACGGGGATGAATCCGTTCGAAGCAACACTCACCCCGCCACCAGTTAGACACATGGTGAAAGAAGGGGATGGGTGGGTCAGGGTCCCCGAAGATGAAGTGGACAGGCAGCAGGGCGTAGCTGCCGCAGCCCAACTTACCCGAGTCATGAAGTCAGCAACCCTCCTAGAGGCCACAAAAAAGGCTCAACGCGCCGGCAACAACTTCCGCTCCCAGCAAGCCTATGTTAGGGAAGCAACGTCGAAGAAGAGTGCCGCTGCCTGGGAGGACAAGCTTTACCCCGACAAGGTCCACCAGGAAATGGCTGCGAACACGCGCCTCAACCAGTCTTTTGCGAAGGTGGAGATCGATAATGATGTGGCTCCGGAAGAGTTCGCTGACTTTGAGGAAGCCTGGATGAAAGCTCAAGAGAAGCTCCCGAAAATACCGGCGGACCGCCAACCCACGTTGCGTATCCGCAAACTGGGGCGACACCGCGCCAACGGCATGTTTGTCCCCCACGTGAACACGGTCTGTATCGACGTGCGCACCTCGGAGGCTGCCATCCACGAAATGGGTCACTACTTTGACATCACAGTGGAAGACAATGCTTCACTGCAAGGGGACTTCAATGAGATCGTGGACCAGTACAGCCAAAAACTGACCATGCCACCCGGATCAGAGTCATCCGCATCTAAGTACTTCAGCCCCTCCTATTACAACACCCCCACAGAGGTGTTCGCCCGCGGGTTTGAAATGTATGCCAGTGAAAGGTTGGGTGTAACTGGTCGAGTGTTGAAGGAGGACAAGTTTGACACCTTCCCGTTCGCCCCGTTCAAGAACGACCCCGAGCTGAAAGAGCGGCTATTCAAGTTTTTCGACGATCGCGGATATGGCCGAAGCGAGTAAGACAAGATGCCCACACAAGAACTGTCGCTCGCGGGAGCTTTGGCACAGGCCCAACAGTCCCTTAACCCCGGCGAGTTGGTAAGCAGAGTTAAGTGCTTGGTTGCTGCCGCGATCAAGACG
>CAMFDH010000257.1 GCA_945949035.1 uncultured Actinomyces sp. | reverse complement strand
ACCAGGTAGTTCAACAACCGCCTGAATAGGTAACGGTACATAAAGCCAAGTCTTTCCGTGTTCCCCGCAACGGTCACAATTCCACCTGGGCTGGGCATCATGAGACACCAACGCACGCAGAGCTGGTTGCGAAGTGCCCTCCAGAATAGCGCGGGCGCGCCCGCCATCAACAATTGTTGTGGGCAAAACGTGATTCTGCTTAGCCCAGTCAGCAATTAGAGTACATAGATATGTCGCAGATACCCCACTCGGTACCGCGTCCCAGTCGAGGCATGAACCCGGGGCGAACCGGAGCCACTGTCCTCCTGATGATCCTTGCTGCCATCGTGACAGCCTCTAGCCTGCGGCCCGGCGCAACCTCAATCGGTCCCGTGCTCCCCGAGCTAATTAGCGCCCTCGAAATGAGCGGTACCACCGCCGGTGTGCTAACGGCCCTTCCTGGGATCTGTTTCGCAGTAGTGGGATTGCTCTCTAACCGTCTCACCACTTGGACAGGTATTGCGGGTGCCCTCGTAATTGCGACCTTCGTCTCTACCTTGGGTCTGGTCTCTCGGGCACTCACCGACTCCTGGGTTGTCTTCCTCCTGTTTTCCGCCATCGCGCTTTCTGGAATGGCCATCGGCAACGTCGTGCTGCCCGCCCTCATTAAGAAGGAGTTTCCACGTAGGGCTGCACAGATGGCGACCGCTTACACGACGTTCCTCGCAGTCGGCGCCACCGTCCCGACCTTCCTCACGCCCGTCCTGGCAACTAGCGGCGATGCCCGGCTTGGGGTTGGTGAGGGGTGGCGGCTTGCGATCGGAACCTGGGGAAGCATTTCCCTGGTGGCATTCGCACTCTGGCTTCTCCTCTATATCCGCGATCGGCAGTTGAGGCAAAAGGAATCACCGCTTCCCTCCGCCGGACGGACCGGCCGACCGGCTGTTTGGCGTTCGAGGACGGCGGTGGCCCTCATGTTCTTCTTCGGTCTCCAGTCGATGCAGGCCTACATCCAGTTTGGTTGGGCGCCAGCTGCCTATCGGGCCGGCGGCCTCGATCCGACAGCCGCCGGCCTCATGCTGTCGATCATCGCCCTCGGGGGAATTCCCGGCGGTCTACTCATGCCCATGCTGGTGGCTAGGGGCCGGGGACTGAGTGGTCTGATTGTCCTTTTCGGCAGCCTTCTTGCTGTGGGATACCTGGGGATTGCCTTCCTTCCGACCACGCTTCCGTGGCTCTGGGCAATCTGCCTGTCAATCTCTGGATTCTGCTTTCCGACAGCTCTCACCCTGATCATCGAGAAAACAGACGATGCGACAACCACAGCAGCCGTCTCCGGGTTCGTCCAGCCCATCGGGTACCTACTCGCCGCCGTGGGCCCACTGCTCGTCGGGGTCATTTTCGGGGCGCTGGGCAACTGGATCCCGATCCTCCTCGTCCTCGCTCTAACCGCGATTCCGATGACCCTGGCGGGCATCATTGCGGTTCGAGGACGGAACGTGGACCACGAGTTGGAAGCGAAAACACGCCTCCACTAAGCCATACAGTTCGCACGGCTGCCTGAAAGGAACACTAATCAACGGGTGTCATGCGGCACGGTTGGGTAGTCTGTCCGATGTAGCGACCACAAGGGAGTGGAAATTGCAGACTTCAGAAGGATTCACCGTGCCCTGGCAGACCGGGGTTTGGACTAACGCACCAGAGTCAATCAGCGACGGCGCGCTGGGACTCTCTGTTACTGCCAGCGCGATGTCTGATGCCTGGAGTGGACCCCACAACTACTGGCAGGCAACCTCTGAGAACGCGCTGGTAACTGAGCTACGACCAAACCAGGCCATGGAGGTGTCGTTCATTGCCGACATGACAGAACAGTATGACCAGGCCGGCATCTTCCTCGCGGTGGATGAGACCACCTGGGTGAAGGCCGGCATGGAACTTGTCAACGGCCAACTTCGTCTGACCGCAACCGTGACCAGGGGCCAATCTGACCGGTCAATGTGCAGGGTCTCTGACTGGAATGGACGCCTGGTCCGAGTTCGAGCCGCCTGGGGCGACAACACAATGGCGATCTACGCCGCTGTCGATACCGAGCCGTTCAAGCTGGTCCGACTCTTCCCCATGGATGAGGAGCTGGCGCTGGTTGCCGGCCCCTACGTGGCCTCCCCCCGTCGCGCCGACTTCACCACCACCTTCACCGACTGGCGTATCACGGGGTCTGAGCTAGATGAAAGCTGATCCAAGATGGTGGCGGTCAGCCGTCATCTACCAGGTCTATCCCCGCTCGTTTCAGGACTCAACCGGATCCGGCATGGGGGATCTGGCCGGGATCACCAGGCGAATCGACTACCTGGCCGGGCTCGGCGTGGATGCGCTGTGGCTCAGCCCCTTCTATCCCTCCCCGCAGGTGGATGCCGGTTACGACGTGGCGGACTACTGCAATGCCGACCCGCTTTTCGGTAGCCTGACTGACTTCGACCTGCTTCTCGAGGCCGCGCATAGCCGCGGTCTGCGCATTCTCATCGACCTCGTCCCCAACCACAGTTCCGACCAGCACCCCCTGTTCCAAGCTGCGCTGGCATCCCCGCCCGGCAGTCCGGAGCGGGCCATGTATCACTTCGTCGATGCCGACCCGTTGCGCCCTCTGACACCACCGAACAACTGGACCTCCGTGTTTGGCGGCCCCAGCTGGACCCTGGTGAAGGGGACTGAGGGAGAGCGCGACCAGTGGTACTACCACCTCTTCGCAGCTGAGCAGCCTGACTTCAACTGGGAGAACCCCGCTGTACTTACCTTTTTCGAGGACGTTCTGCGCTTCTGGCTGGACCGTGGCGCTGATGGGTTCCGCATCGATGTCTCCGACGCCCTCATCAAGGACACCAGCTGGCCCAACACCGAAGGCGGCTGGCCCGTCA
>CAMFDH010000256.1 GCA_945949035.1 uncultured Actinomyces sp. | reverse complement strand
ATGGCAGGTCTTTCGATCCGCCATCAAACGTGAGGAGGAGTGGGCGCTGAACCTTCATGGTCGTTATCGTCAAGAGTTACCCACCCGCCACCAGAGGGTCGAACAGTGGTTTGAAGATGAGGGTAAACCCCCACGGGCAAAAAATGCACCGAGGACGGAGGTTAACGTGTACCGGGCGTGGGACTACTCGGTTAAGAAAGGGGAGAAGTGGGCGTTACAGTTGCGGAAGAGACACCGGAACCCTAAACTCACAATGGACGATGTGGAGAAGTTTTCACACCAGAATAATCGAACACCCGTTAGGAGCAGGACACTTGCTGAGAGGAAACTGTATTTCGTCTTTGAAGAAGCCCGCAAGAGGGGGGACGAACGGGCCCTAAGACTCCGAGAAAAGTACCCCACCCGGTTTAGTCGAACTTCGGAGGAAGCGGTTCGAGAATGGATTATTGAATACAAACGCCTCCCGAAGCCGCTCAATACGCCGAAGAATCCGGGGCCGGAAGAGGCCAGCGTTTATGCACGGCTGGGTAAAGGTCGTAGACAGGGTCGCCAGTGGGCAATAGACCTGTACGAAGAATACAAGGACAAAGGTTGACGCGACCGAAGAAACCGGGTAGGCTTAGAGCAACAGAAAGGAGTCACTATGACTGAACACATGATGATCCCCGGCTCCCATGAACGAATGCGAGGCCCCGAGTGTATCTGCGGTGGCGTATGGGATTACTGGCTCGGAATTTGCAGACAAGAGAGGTGGAAGTAAATGGATGAGAAGCAAGACTACACACCGATTGACTGGTCGGAGATTCGCAAGGGTGACGTGCTCATGCACGAGAACGGCGACCGACTGACGGTTAAGGACTCGTACACGACCGAGGGTCTAGTGAGGACTGTCCGTGCCAAGGTGGCAATGGCCGTTGACTTCGCGGAGCAGGGAGCTAAAGACCTTGGATTCACCCCGTACCGTCGCGTCCCAGACGTTAGCGTGGTGCCGACTGAGATGGGTGCGTACCACGACAAGGAGGGCGTTCTGTGGGTTCGTAACGAGAGCGATCACCGAGTGAACTATACGGCGGACCTTCCCTGGTACAACGAAGAACACGGATATCAGACTGTGGGTTACATGGCCGACCTTGCCCCGTTCACTCCGCTAGTCCCCATGCCGACAGAGGAGCAGGTGCTAAAAGCGATGGAGTGGGAGCACACCTACGCGACTGCGGCTAAGTCCGTATTGCGGCTTCTCCGAGGCGAGGGAGGCGAGTCATGAGTGACCAAGAACCCCTGCACATTGAAACTGGGAATATCGTCACGAAACATATCGACTCAGGTAAAATTCAGGTTCAGAGCCTTGGAGAGCCCCCGAGAGAAGAGATTACGAACTTTCTTATGGCAATGGATCGTCCGAAGAGGTCAAAGCTCAAGACAGCATTTGCTATCGTGTGGCGAGTATTCTGGACGCTGATGATTCTCGTCGGCGGGTATGTACTTGTACGGGAAGTAACTGAGGTGTTTAAACATTATGAGGATTGGTATCAAGTCCTGGCTCTTACTACATCCTCGTGGTTTATTGGGGCTACGGTAGGGACGGTTCTTGTGCAAGTCTGGAGAAGCCTTCATGACAACTAACACACTAATCAGCCCCGAGACCACCCCAGCCCCGACCGACTTCGAGGATAACCTCGACCACATTTTCTGCATGTGTCTTCCAAATCTGTCGCTGTGCGGTGTATACTTAGCAGACGAGGAGCTGGATTTCAGCGAGTGGGAGCCGGACGAGAACACGTGCTCCATGTGCCTCGAAGAAGAAACCGACGACCTTGAAACATGTAAGAGGTGTCGATAATGGACGACGAAACGGTATACTCGAATGGCTAAACACCAGCAGCGAGTCTCGGACGCCCGGACACTTGACCGGATCAAGGAGCGTTTTCCAGGAAAGCTGCTCGCAAGGGTGGATTCCTCGGACAGGACGTACTACATTAAGTTTCTAGACGGTAGTGAAGTTGCCGTGATGAGAAGGGAGATTGATAATGCAGGAAAATAAGAAGGCCAATAACGACGAGGTTCGACCCGTCGGATGGGCGGAAGGGCGAACTGGGGACGTGCTCATGCACGAGAACGGCGACCGGGTGACGGTGGAGCGTGGCGGCGAGGTGATTGTTGTGGCTGTCGGGCACGAACTGGCAACTGACGCTTGGGCGCACATGGGCTTCTCCCCGTACCGCAAGCAGCCAGAGCTCCCCGCCGAGCCTGGCGCGTACCTGGACAAGGACGGCGATTACTGGCTTCGTGACCGGAACGGGAACGGGTACGACTGGTCTTGCCTCAGTGAGCCCAACCCTCATGGTGGCACCCCCGAGGACTATGCCCCGTTCACTCCGCTAGTCCCCATGCCGCATCGAGACACGCTCCAATGCGACATCTACCACGCCGCTGAGGGCCAGCTCGACAACGTGGAAGCGTACGCCGTTACAGATGCCGTATTGCGGCTTCTCCGAGGCGAGGGAGGCGAGAACGATGGCTGACCTTAGAGACAAGATCGCGCGAGCCATTGCCGAGACGTTCAACCCCTGCAACTGGGAGGATATGAGCCCCTTCGAGCAGGGAAATCATCTGGCAGAGGCTGACAATGTGATCGAGGCCCTCGGACTAGAAGATGTTTACGCGCCCGCTATAACCCATTCGGACGGATCAACGCGGTACGAACGAACAGCGGCCAGTCCGACGCCCGAGCTTGCAGCAGAGAAGGCGTACGAAGATGAGTTCATCGCTGTCCAGTACCGCACCCCGTGGCAGCGAGCCGAGGAGACGACGGGAGAAGACCATGGATAGCCGGTTCATTCTCTGGGCGATCCGTCAAAAATACCCGCGCGCCGCCATGGTGCCCGAAATCACT
>CAMFDH010000255.1 GCA_945949035.1 uncultured Actinomyces sp. | reverse complement strand
CCGAGGCGAGCCCCCCGGGGGCGCTCGACGAAGCCCCGGAGGAGGAAGAGGGGGAGAGAAAACCGCTGTTCACGGAAACCGCTCCCAGCCCCTCCCCCACTCCTGAACGCCAACGGAGCAAGCAGGAAGAGGCTGGCCAGAGAGGCGAAAGCGGTTCATCACTGATGGAGAAAGCGCGGGGGAGGGTTCAAGGTATGTTTGGCTGAACAGCCAAAACACCACTCAGGAGAAGGACATGACGCGCAAGCATGAGGATGAGGACATCCGGCGCAGGACCTACGCCGCTTGGCACAGCAAGGCGGAGTCCACAGACAAGCCCCTCCCCAACGGGTGCGAGCTGGTTGTCCTTGAGGGCCGCCGGTACGCCGTGCTCCACTCCGGCATCCAGGTCATCGCGGTCTACCGTGTTCGCCCCAGCGGTCAACTGAAGTACCTGACGCGACCTCCCAAGCTGTTCAAGGAGGCCATGTGATCTACGTGATCCGCGATACCCCAAGCGGAAGAGTGGCGATCGGCTGCTCTCCTCATCCGACTGGGGTCCTGGAAGATCTCCAAGGGGCCAGCAGTGAACTCCTGGAGATCGAGGCGATCTTCCCTGGAGGGGCGAAGGAGGAACGGGCCGTGCGTGCCGCACTGAAGATCCATCGCGCGTCAGACGGCTGGTTCCATCTTCAGGGTTACAACGTAACGCAGCTGGTCAGAGCAGTCCTGGAGCACCAGAGTGCACCTTCCGGAGTCTGCCTCACAGAGGTGTGGCGACTCCGGCAAGAAACAAGTGAAACGTCCAGGTGGGGCGCCCTGAGCGAGGGGGCATCCCTCAGCCTGGGACCGCCGGACTTCTTCCCGCCACCCACTCCCGACT
Organism: uncultured Actinomyces sp.; assembly: GCA_945949035.1. GTDB lineage: Bacteria > Actinomycetota > Actinomycetes > Actinomycetales > Actinomycetaceae > Scrofimicrobium. The sequence continues at coordinate 2,045 of CAMFDH010000255.1, read as the reverse complement.
TGGAGTGGGCCCATGAAAGGTACTTCTTCCCCTCACGCAAGGAGAGAACGTTCGATGTACCCGACGGAGAGCATCTTGGAGATCACGTCGAAGGATTTCGATCCACCCGAAGATCACCATGAAGAGGCCCACGTTTCAACCGATACCGCACCGAAACTCGGGGGAGCCGTCGAGGCTCAACTTCCCCGCCCTTTGGCTGTTGAGTACCCGGACTGGATGGACGACATACCCCCCTGGAGAAACCCCAAGGGAACAGGCAGTGTCTACCTCTACGTATGGCAACAGCATGAGTCACGTATGCGAGGTCACCACTGAAGCTTTGCCACCGCAACGCCGCAGGGAGCCAACTCGCCTACCCGAGTGTTGTGAAACGTAACCATTACTGGAACACCAGTAGCTAAGCTAGAAACTCAACGAAAGGAACACTATGGCCAGCGATGAAACAAAGCCTCCACCTCCCCAAGAGGAGGTAATCGATAACTACTTCTCGGTGGAGTTGATCGAATCTGGACACAACGAGGGCGACGACCCCCTGAAGTTCTTTACTTTGATCTTCATTGCAGGCGTTTGGGTCCTCGCCGCCACGACCGCGTTGACCTTGTGGGGCACACGGGCGACAGTCGGGATCTTGCTCCTCTGCGCCCTTCCGATCGGAACCCCCACCCTCAGGGAGATCCACCTCCACCGAAAGGAAGGCTCCTGATGGGGTACGTCGAGAGCGTCTACTTCGGGTACGGCATCCGCATCGAGAACGTTCCTGACCCTGGGGCTGTCCAGGAAGCGCTGACGACCAGCCAGCCGGTCCGGCACATCCCCGCAGGGCCCTATGACGCCGACTGGGACTGGCTCTACGTGAACGAGTCCGTCAACGGGGACCCGGAGCTGCACCTGGGCCAGTACCACACCGTCCCGGCCTACTCGGCGACCGACGAGAAGTACCTGGACTGGGACTGGCAGCTGGTGGAAACCGCCCGGAAACTCGGCGTGACCGTCGCGGACGGACCCGCCTGGTTTTTCGTTCCAGACCAGTCCTGACCTGCGGAAACCCGTGTAACGCCTGTTTCCGTAACGACGGAAACAGCTAGGAAACAGGAAACAGAAAAACCATGACCCATCACCCGGACAACACCCTCGAAGCCGCCGCCAACAAGCTCCTCGACGCCACGGGCGAGCCGGGGACCCGCCTCGTCGAACGCCTGCCCTGGAACGTCACCGGAACCGGTATCGGCTCCTACACGCTGTGCTCCGTATGCCCGGACCGGCCATGAGCTACCTCGACAACGACGAACCCCGGCGCCGCCTCGGCGTCGAGATGGACGTGGTCGCGCAGAACCTCACCTACCTCACCGAGAGGTACGAAGTGCTGCCCATGGGCCGCTCCGCCCTTGTCATTCCCGACCAGGTCAGTGACCTGGTGCTCGGCTCGGGCAAGCGCGCCGTGGCCGAGTACAAGGAGAGCCTGGGCGGCTGCCAGATCATGCGCAGCCGCCTCCGTCTCCCCGGACTCACCTTGGCCACCGCCGACCTCATGGACGACATGGAGAGAGACGACCCGTGGGCCTGGCAGTCCGGCATCTCCCAGGCCACCGACGCGATGGTGAACTGGGTTCTGATCGAAGAAATGCGGGGCCGGGGCGTCATCTACGATCACCGGTCTTCCATGCTCCTGACGAGCAAGAAGTCTCGGTCGCTCAGCTCGTTCATTGAGAGCGGTATCACTGAGCACTGCTACCCGAACGAGTCGTACTTCGCCCAGGACGTGTGCACGTACCTGTCCCGATGGTGGACCGTCGAGCAGGAAGTCGACGGAGACCTCGACGGCGACGAAGTGCGTATCGACGCAATCCTCACCCACCGAGCACACCCGGACAGGGTCGTTGCCGTCGAGTTCAAGAACCCCCAGGGGCACATCAATGCCCTCAAGGGCCTCACCCAGTCATGGAAGTACCGGAAGGCCCACTGGGAAGGTCACGGACGGCTGCCCGTCGCCTACTGCTGCCCGGGAAAGGTTCCCTCCGGCAACGAGGCCGAGTTCGTCATCAAGC
>CAMFDH010000254.1 GCA_945949035.1 uncultured Actinomyces sp. | reverse complement strand
ACGGCCCATCTCATGAGGTCCTCCGTCGATGACAAAGATGAGTCGATTGAGGATATCCCCGCCACTGAAGTGAAGGTCGGAGACCACCTCCTGGTCAGGCCGGGTGAGGTCGTTCCAGTTGACGCGAAGCTTGTCAGCCCCCGGGGTAGCTTCGATGAATCAGCAATCACCGGAGAGTCCCTCCCGGTTGAACTCCGTCGGGGCCAAGAGGTTCCTTCGGGCTCCCTCAACGGCGATGAAGCTGTCCGCATTGAGGCGATTCGCACGACTGAGAACTCCCAGTACCAACAGATCATTGCCCTGGTGGCTGACGCCGAGAAGCAGAAGGCCCCTGTGGTGCGAATTGCAGATAGGTTCGCGGTTCCCTTCACCGCCCTCTCGCTCATTATCGCGGGCGCAGCCTGGATGATTTCGGGGGACCCGGTTCGCTTCGCAGAGGTCCTCGTCCTCGCCACTCCCTGTCCTCTCCTCATCGCTGCGCCGGTTGCGTTTATGGGTGGTCTTTCACGAAGCGCCAAAAACGGAGTCATCTTCAAGGGTGGCGCTGTCATGGAGTCCCTCTCCAACGTCCGCAGTGCAGCCTTCGACAAGACCGGTACCATCACCGGGGGTCGCCCCGTTGTCGTGCGGGTAGAGGCAAACGCAGACTTCTCAGAGGATGAAGTTCTACGCTTGGCTGCCTCGGCTGAGCAGTACTCCGGTCACGTTCTTGCTCTTGGAATTGTTAGCTCGGCAAGGGATGCTGGCGAGAAGCTCTTGGCTGCTGAGCTGGCTGAGGAAACAGCGGGCTCCGGTGTCACAGCCGTCCTCGATGGACAAAGGGTTGTTGTTGGTAGCAGGGCATTCGTTGAGGACTCACTAGCCAGTGCGGGTGTTTCCGAGATGGTCCCGGCCGCGAACCTAGAGCCAGGTGAGGTCGCCTCCTACGTCTCCATTGATGGTGTCGCGGCAGGCGCTGTCATCATGGCCGACAAGATGCGCGAGTATGCTCCCGCAATGGTGGCCTACCTCAAGGATCACGGGGTCGAGAACATCCAGATGCTCACCGGTGATTCTGCGGGAACAGCACGTGAGATTGCCTCACGAGCAGGTATTGAGAATGTTCAATACTCCCTTCGTCCGGAGGAGAAGGTCAAGCTGGTCAAGAGCCTGCAGCCTCGACCCACACTCATGGTTGGCGACGGTGTCAACGATGCTCCGGCTCTGGCTTCCGCCGAGGTCGGAATCGCCATGGGTGCGCGCGGTGCAACCGCTGCTGGTGAGGCAGCCGACGCGGTCATCGTTCCCGACTCTGTATGGAAGGTCGCGGACGCACACGCGATTGCGAAGCAGACCATGCGGGTTGCACTAACAGCGATTTGGATTGGCATCATCCTCAGCATCGGCCTGATGCTGATCGCCGCCACGGGTGCCATCCCAGCCATGGTTGGGGCACTAACGCAAGAGTTTGTCGACCTGGCTGCAATTCTTTACGCACTTCGTTCGCTAACTGGGCGACTGCCGGATGTCCAGGAATACCTGGAGAAAGCCCGAAAAGCTGAGAGCAAGACTGGCGTTCAGATGGCCCAGGTGGGACGATAGGTCTATGGCAAAGATAACAATTGATGGAAATGAAATAGAGACAGTGGGCTTCCTCCCTGAAAAGGGTACGCAAGCCCCCGGATTCGAACTGGTAGGAAACGGCCTCGACGTCGTGACAAATGCTGACTTTGCTGGAAAGCGAATCATCATGGACATCTTCCCCTCGGTGGATACCGGGGTGTGTGCCCAGTCAGTGCGACGGTTCAACCAGATTGCCTCGGTGCTTCCGAACACCGTCGTCCTCTGTGTTTCCAAGGACCTGCCGTTTGCCTTCGACCGCTTCTGCGGAGCTGAAGGAATCGACAACGCAATCACCGTGTCGGCATTCCGCTCAGATTTCGGTGACGACTACGGAGTCACCATGACGACGGGACCACTTCGGGGCTTGCTCTCGAGGTCCGTGGTTGTCATTGAACCTGACGGAACCGTCTCCTATACCCAGCAGGTTCCTGAGATTAAGCAGGAACCCGACTACCAGCTGGTACTTGAGGCAATCGACCTCGAAGACTAGCTCACCTACTGGATGGCAATGGCGATGATCCCAATCGCCAGGGCTGTCAGGGCGACAACGGTGCCCGAGACTGCGACGGAGAAGGCAGCGACTCCCCAGGCTCGGGCCCTTTTGTCGGCACCTTCAAGGTGGGCGGACTTGGATCCAACGATGTCACGGGCTACCGACCCGAGGTTTGGGACAGCGAAGATCTCGCGGTCCTCATCGCTCATCTCTCGAGCGGAGTAGGGAATCTGGTTGTCGAGGGAGTCAACGAAGTCAGCGGCTGCCCGCGGGCTGTCAAACTTGAAGGTGGCCGTGCGGTCTGTCGTGGATAGCTCTGCAGGGAACTCTCCGACTAGGGCCTGCAGGTCACTTTCTGACAGCGTGATGGTTGCCGGGACAGTCTCGAGTCGAAACTCGCGAGGCACGATGATTTCCACATTTCCTCCAGGATCTTGATGAGGCTAGTCTAATGGCCCCGCTGACTACGCTGGGCAGAGCGGAGGGGTGGTCCGCAGTTTGGTCGCACGTTTCAGTGTGCCGAACGTCCTCGTACTCTTTGAGAGCCACAGTCATGAGAGAGGAAACAACATGACCACAGAGAAGCAGGGCCTAAACGTTGCGGTCGTGGGTGCAACGGGTCAGGTCGGCGGGGTCGTTCTGGACCTACTTGCCCAGCGGGACTATCCGGTTGCAACACTTCGACTCTTTTCGTCGCCACGATCGGCGGGTACAGAGATTTCCTGGCGGGATCGCGAGATTACCGTCGAGGACGTATCGGCTGTGACACCGGAGGACCTGGCGGGGATTGACGTGGCCCTTTTCTCTGCGGGTGCG
>CAMFDH010000253.1 GCA_945949035.1 uncultured Actinomyces sp. | reverse complement strand
CTTGGCATCCCCTCAACAGTGATGCTCGATGGTCCGGCTGGACTGAACTCCTTCTTCTCAAAGGTCACAGCTGCCTCCTACCCGACCGCGGTCGTTGTAGCGGCAACCTGGAATGACGCCCTGGCGTATGCACTCGGTGAGGCCATCGGTCTGGAGGCCGTGGCCTACGGCGTCCAGGGTTGGTACGCACCGGGGATGAACATTCACCGCACCGCCATGGGGGGCAGGAACTTTGAGTACTACTCAGAGGACCCGCTTCTCTCGGGAAAGATCGGTGCCGCGATAGTCGCGGGAGCAGAGGCCCAGGGCATCACCACGACCATGAAGCACTTCGTCCTCAATGATCAGGAAATCAACGCTCGCTCCGGTGTCAACGTCTTCACCGATGAGCAGGCACTGCGTGAGATCTACCTGAAGCCCTTCGAGATCACCGTGAAGGAGGGCGGCGCCAGTGGTGCCATGTCCTCATTCATCCACCTGGGCCCGAAGTGGGCCGGCGGAAACCCTGAGCTGCTTCAGGATCTGCTGCGTGAGGAGTGGGGATTCGAAGGATTTGTCACCACTGACGCCGTCCTCGGGGCCTTCATGGACCCGGCACAGGCTGCCGTCAGCGGCAACGAGTTGATGCTAACTCCGATTCCAACGGCCACAGCACGAGCCACCTTCAAGGCACTCAATGCTGACCCAGTTGGGATGGGGCAGGCTCTGCGGGAGCGGGCGCATCAAACCGCCTACTCCATCCTGCAGTCGAATCTCTTTGACTAGGAGCGCCCTGGCCTCAGTTGGCGCGTGACCGGGGGTTCTTGGTCCACACGTCTGCCGCAGCCCTAATGCGCCCGGCCCAGGTAGCACTGGGTCGGGCGTTGCTGCTCTCAAGGTCGCTGATCCGGTCCTCAAGGAAATCCTTCAGCAGAGGACCAAACTGGTCGAACTCGATCAGGAAACCGTCATGGCCGCTATGGGAGCGAACGGTGACCACCCCGGCGCAGGAAGGGACCCCTTCGGCGATCACCTCCGAGGCCTCAGGCAGGCAGAGGCGGTCAGAGTCCACGGCTATGACCAGGGTCTTGGCATCGATTAGTGAGAGGGCGGCACCAAGCCCTCCTCGTCCTCGCCCCAGATCGTGCGACATGAATGCTTCTGTCAGGACCCGATACGAGTTGGCGTCGAAACGGTTGACGAACTTGGCACCCTGGTGTTCCAGGTAGGACTGGACCGCATAGCGGCCCCCCGACCAGGGGTTCTCAGATCCCTGGGGTTCCGCACCGAACCGACTCTCCAGTTCAGGTGCGCTGCGGTAGGTGGTGTGGGCGATCTGCCGGGCAATGCCCAGTCCAATCCTGGGCCCTGCCCCCAGGGGCGCCTCGTAATAGTTACCGTCATTGAATGCCGGGTCACTCAGGATGGCTGCCAGCTGCGTATGGGCCCAGGCAATCTGGTCGGCAGTGGTGGCCGCAGTGGTGGCTACGGGGACAAGTTTTTGGACCCGCTCCGGGTGCATCGCCGCCCACTCAAGCGCCCTCATTCCACCGAGAGATCCTCCGACCACCATTGCCCACTTCTCAATGCCGAGGGCGTCGGCCAGTTGAACCTCAGCCTGAACCGTGTCGCGAATGGTAATAAATGGAAAGTCGGAACCCCAGCGTAAGGAGAGGGAAACACCGGGGTCCCGAAGCGATGCGGGCCCCGTTGATCCCTGGCAGCCCCCCAGGATGTTGGGGGCCACCACGAAGAAGGCGTCGGTGTCGATGGGAGCTCCGGGACCGATCAGCTCTGTCCACCAACCCGCGGTGGGATGCCCGGGCCCGGCTTCCCCTGCCAGGTGGGAGTCACCGGTTAGTGCGTGCAGGATGAGAACAGCATTGGAGCGCTGCTCATTCAAGGTCCCCCATGTCTCGTATGCCAGCGTGTACTCCGGGAGCAGTCCACCGGCCTCCAGGGGAAGCGGACCGCCGGTGAAGAACTGACGTCTCCCAACCGGGTCGCCCTCGAACCAGGCACCCGAGGTCGACGGACGTCCGTCTCGTACTCCGGCAGTCCCCTTCATTGCTTTCCTCCCCCTCTGGACTCCACGTGCACCCCGCTGACTAGGCAGCGCGCTCGGACCGCTCCTCATCCCTACGAACCGCTGCGGCCGCAGCGAAACCTAGCTCGAGGTCCGCAAGGATGTCATCGACATTCTCCAGTCCCACCGAGAGTCGAACCAGACCGGGCGTGACCGCGGACTTTGCCTTGTCCTCATCGGTCGCCTGGCTATGGGTGGTTGAGTACGGATGCGCAACAAGGGAACGAACGTCTCCGAGGTTCGCTACCAGTGAGTGCAGCTCGAGGGCGCTCACGAATGCCTTACCTGCCTCTTCCCCACCAATCAGGTCAAATGAGACCACTCCGTTCGTGCCCTTCGGCGCATACTTCTTCGCCAGCTCGTAATAGGGCGAGGACGGCAGGCTGGCGTAGTGCACCTCGCTGACGTCCTCCCGCTCTTCGAGCCAGCGGGCAATCTTGAGGGCGTTCTCGGTGTGGCGGTCGATGCGAAGTGAGAGCGTTTCGATGCCCTGCGCTAGGAGGAACGCATTGAAGGGTGAGATCGAAGAGCCTAGGTCACGCAGCAGTTGGACTCGCGCCTTGATGATGTAGGCAACGTTGGCGCCAAGCGCCCCACCCTCCCCTAGGTCACGCGCGTAGACAAGACCGTTGTACGAGGGGTCAGGCTGGTTGAACCCGGGGAAGCGCTCGGGTTCCCTGCCGTAGTCAAAGGTTCCTCCGTCAACAATCACACCACCGAGGGTGGTGCCGTGCCCGCCCAGGTACTTGGTGGCCGAATGAGTCACCACATCGGCGCCCCACTCAAGTGGTCGAATCAAGTAGGGGGTTCCCACGGTGTTGTCGACGATCAGGGGCACGCCAACCTC
>CAMFDH010000252.1 GCA_945949035.1 uncultured Actinomyces sp. | reverse complement strand
CGTATCACCCGGCGGTCGGAAACCTAGTCACCAGAGGCGCGCGGCCCGAGGGTGGTCTTCACCGAAGGCGTCGTGTGCCTCTTTGAACAGATTCTCGACTTCAGCCTCGGGTTCGTTGGCGTAGAGGGCGCTCAGCTGGCCCTTTGCCTGGGCTTCCGTGTCGTGGCACCCCATGGACTTGCCGCTGCCGTCATCCTTGACGACGCACCATTTTTTGCTCCGCTTTTCGACCTTGTACGGCATGTGTCCAGGGTAGATCACGTTCGGTTACGCCGCGCCGATCGCATGTAACCCCCTGTACCCCCATCCGGGCCACAGGGGGTGGGGTAGGGTCCCCAACAACAGCAAAAACCCCCGGGATTGGGAGATCCCGAGGGTTCTTATGAAAGAGCAGTCCGTAGCACTGCATCCAACCCAACTTTGCTTGGGCTCGAACTTAACACGAGCCGGGTGGATGTGGCTACGAGGACTGTTCCTGTCTGAATCAGGAGCACCCACCGTGCTGAAGCACCAGCCCCCTCACGGCTACTTTGCCGCCGTCGACAACAACACCGTTGACGACCTCAACTGCTTCCTTGCCAAGGGCCTTCTGCTGACGTTGGTACGTCAGCGCCCAGGCGAAGACATGACGGTTGAAAAGCTCGCCAAGTCGCACAAGCAGGGCCGTCAAGCGGTCGAGGCCGCTATGCGCACCCTGGTGCAGCACGGCCTCGTGGTTAAGTTGAAGATTCAATCTATCCACGGCAACCGGTGGCGCACCGTATTCACGGTGTCCGACCGCCCCATCCCCGCCGAGTTCGTCAAGGACTGGATCGACAGCATCGACGACGCGCAAGCCATTCGAGTCGAGCCCGCGCACCTCGACCCCCGCTCGGAGGGGAAAAACGAGAAGGGGCGTTCCGTTTTCCCGACCACCACCAGTCAGCGGTCGGGAAATCGTGGTAAAAGTGCAGGTCAGACGGGCCGTTTCCCGACCGCCGCAAACCCGACGGTCGGGGCCCCGACGGCCGGAGACGCGGCGGCTAAAGAAGAGACTGTGTTTACTCAATACGGGGGCGACGAGGTCGCTAAGACTGAAGACTCTCTTACCGGCTCCGCCGGTAAGCCCGCGCTTCCGCGCGGAGAGAGTGAGCCGGGGGGTCGTCCTTCCATCGAAGAGATCACCGGGCCCGGCGCCGCCGTGGCGCACCAGGGTCGTCCCAAGCGCCCGGCTGGACACGGAACTGACTGCATCTGCCCGGCCTGCCCCAAGCCCACCGTGCCCCAGCAGGCTTCTGGAGCGCCCTCTCAGGCGCCCGGAGCACCCCGGCGGTCTCCCGGCACCCTTCGGGTCCCTGAAGAGCCTCAGAAGGCGCCTGGGGGGCTTCCTCAGGTTCCCGAGGAGCCCGCGCTCGACTCCCTGTTTGACGATCTGTTCGACGAGATGCTGCGAGAGACCAAGGAGCGTGGCGCATGAGCCACAAGACGAAAAACCGCACCGAGAAGGACCCTGCGGCCGAGCAGGAATGGATGCTGAAGGAGCGTCAGCTGAAGGCGGCGAGGGCCCAGCAGTCCGTGGCGGCTGCCGTCGCCTGCCCCCTGTGCCCGGAGATCACCGCCGAGGTCGGCGTCAAGGTGCTGACGATGAAGGCGCCGAGGGAGACGATGTCGTGCATGTCGGCGGCGTTGGTCCGCCGGGCGCGGACCCTGATCGCGAACGACACCTGGCGGACGGAGTTCTTCGCCTGGCTGGACGCGTACTGGGCGGCACACCACCACGGCCCGACCTGGCGGACGCTCCGGACCACGGAGGAAATCTGGCCGCAGGACGGCAGCCTCGTCCTGCGGCGAGCAGTACTGCGAACACTGCCCAGCAGTGGCCACGTGGACGGCACAAGGGTCCCGTACGGGCTGTGTGTCCGGAGGAGGAAGTGACAGACGACCCTTTCGATAGGGAACTGGCGGAGGGCTCGTGGCTCCAGGCCATCGCGGAGTTCGAAAACTCTCCGATGGAGCCCGCAGACGAGGACCGCTTGCGGGCCGATGCGCGGGCGGCAGGCCACAACGGAGTGGATGAGGCGATCCGCCACATGAAAGAAGTGCGGAGGTGGGGGCAGCTGCGGTCCGAGGCACACCCGGATGACTGTCGATGTACCGACATGTGTGCCGATCTGCACAAAGCGAACAGCAGGCCCCGCCAGCCTTGGCTGGATGACCTGCTGGATAAGTACCGGAACGAAGAGGAGTGATCATGAACAAAGACAAGATCAGCAAGACGCGGCGGGAGATCGAAGGTTTCACCCACCTGCCCGAGAGCTTGCACGAGACCGGCCTGTCCCTGGGCGCCATCGGCCTACTCCTGACCTGGCTGAGCTACTACCAGCACGGTGCGACGCCGCCGCTGACCCGGGTGGCCTCCGAGGAAAATCTTGCGGACCCGGAGTTCGGCGAGATCCTTCGCGAGCTGGCGGAGTCCGGGGTCATGCCCGCGAACTACTACAACCTCGCGCTGGTCGAGGACCGCGAGTACCTGAACTCCCGGGGGCTGTCCTGATGAAGCTGCTGGAGAAGCCGTACGTTCCGGAGCCGTGGGCCAGCCCGACCCATCCGGCGCGGGTCGTCGCCGAGGGCGCCGGATGCTTCTGGGTGTCTGTGCCAATGATGCTCGGAAACTACCGGCTGGTGGGTATTCCGAAGGACCCGGACGGCGTGGAACAGGACTGGAACCCCGTCTGGGGCTGGTGCTTCCGGGGCGAGTTGGCCCTGATGGCGGCCGTGAACGTCTGGCGACCTGAGGTGGAGGACGAACCGTTCGGGTGGCACAAGAGGGCGGGGGAAGTCCGTCGGGCGCCTCGGCGGCATGAGGTTCTGGAGTACAACCGACCTCGCTGCGTCCATGGTTCGTACTTTGCGGACGGCAAGTGCGTGATCGACG
>CAMFDH010000251.1 GCA_945949035.1 uncultured Actinomyces sp. | reverse complement strand
TACGTTGATGCCGATCCCGAGGATATCCAGGGTTGGTACGTGGACCGTTTCCTGCAGCTCCGTCACACCGCGTTCTCTAATCCGAGGTCGTACTTCCGCAACTACGCCGACCTAACGGATCGGCAGGCACACGAGACAGCACTTCGGCTATGGAAAACGATCAACATGCCGAACCTGGTGGAGAACATAGAGCCCACCCGTCCTCGCGCCACAATGGTGCTGCGAAAAGCCGCTGACCACAGTATCCAGGATGTCTATCTCCGGAAGATGTAGCCAGCGGCTCTACAGATTGGTTTCAACTAGAGCGAGAGGTGCCTCTTCACAGCATCTCCCAGCAGCTCGGCAAGGCCATCGGCCTGGAGTTGGGTTGGCGCCTCCACCATGACGCGAACCAGCGGTTCGGTACCCGAGGGGCGCATGAGCACACGGCCTGCATCCCCCAGCAGACGCTCAACGAAACCAACGGCCTCGACAATCTCCGGGTGATCCAGACCATTGCGATCGATTCCCGAGACATTCAAAAGTGTCTGAGGCAGACGCGGGATGTCCGAGACGAGTTCAGAGAGCGACTTGCCAGACATCTTGACCATGCGGGCAATCAGCATGGAGGTAAGAATGCCGTCTCCGGTGGTTGCATATTCCGACGCAATAACGTGGCCGGACTGCTCACCTCCGAGGGAATACCCGCCCTCACGCATGGCCTCAAGGACGTACCGGTCACCCACCGCGCTCTGGACGATGGTGATACCTTCTGCCTCCATCGACTTGACGAGGCCGAGGTTCGACATCACAGTCACCACCAGGGTGTCATTGGCTAGCTTGCCCTCGCTGCGGAGCTGGCGAGCTAGGGCACCCATGATCTTGTCCCCGTCCACCAGGTTGCCGGAGCCATCGACCGCCAGACAGCGGTCAGCATCACCGTCGTAGGCGACCCCAAAGTCGGCGCGTGAGGCAACGGTGGCAGCCTGGAGCTGTTCCGGGTGGGTAGAACCGCAGTTGTCATTGATGTTTCGACCATCGGGCGACGCATTGATAACCACCACGTCCGCACCACTGCGGCGCAGGGCCTCCGGGCCGAAGACCGAGGCGGCGCCATTTGCGCAATCAACGGCGATTCTGAGGCCGGTCAGATCGGTTCCACAGGAGTCGACGAGATGGTCAACGTAGCTCTTCTCAGCCAGATCATCGTCATACCAGACCTCACCCACGGAGGCACCGATGGGGCGGTCCCAGGGCTTCTCGAGAAGGGCTTCAATCTCGTCCTCAATGGAATCTTCCAGCTTGAAACCACCGCGGGCAAAGAACTTGATGCCATTATCGGGCATCGGGTTGTGCGAGGCCGAAATCATGACTCCAAGGTCGATGCCCTCAGCGGTAGCAGTGACGTGGGCAACCGCGGGGGTCGGGACGACACCCACGCGAATCACATCCATTCCTGCTGCCGCAAGACCGGCTGCCAGAGCATGATCAAGGAACTCACCCGAGATGCGGGTATCGCGGCCGATGATGGCACGGGGGCGACGCGAGCCGCGCGCCTTCTTGTCAGTCTTGCCGATTCGCCTTGCCGCCGCCTCACCAAGTGCGAGAGCGAGCTCCGCTGTGATATCTCGGTTTGCCAGCCCGCGGACACCGTCGGTGCCAAATAGTCTGCCCATCTTCAACCCTTCTTCTGTTGGTCCACTACGAGGCTACCCTCGGCGGACCGATCACCTAAGTATAGAAAGTCCCCGACACCCAGGGTGTCGGGGACTTTCCAAAAGTGTCTCGAATATTCGACTAATCGAATGAAACGATTAACGCTTCGAGTACTGGGGTGCCTTACGTGCCTTCTTGAGGCCTGCCTTCTTACGCTCAACAGCGCGGGCATCTCGCGTAAGGAATCCGGCCTTCTTCAGTGCGGGACGGTTGGCCTCACGGTCAATCTCGTTTAGCGCACGGGAAACACCAAGACGGACTGCGCCGGCCTGGCCCGAGGGGCCACCACCGTGAACACGAGCGATAACGTCGAAACGTCCCTCGAGGTCGAGCAGAGCGAACGGTGAGTTCACCAGCTGCTGGTGCAGCTTGTTCGGGAAGTAGTTGTCGAGCTTGCGACCATTGATGGTCCACTCGCCGGTGCCGGGAACCAGGCGCACGCGGGCGACTGCTTCCTTACGACGTCCAAGGCCTGCGCCCGGTGCGGTGATCGAAGCACCGGCGCCGGGGGCTGAACTCTCAGATTCAGATGTGTACGAGCTGGGAACGACTTCCTCTTCCAGCTCCAAAACTTCGGTGGTCTCAGCCACGGTTCTCCTAAAAAGTCTCTGCCGTCGGCGCCCGAGTTACTGGGCGACCTGCTTCAGCTGGTAAGGGATGGGCATCTGAGCAGCATGGGGGTGCTCAGGACCCGCGTAGACGTGCAGCTTCTTGATCTGCTGACGACCAAGAGAGTTGTGAGGAACCATGCCCCAAACAGCCTTCTCAATCGCGCGCTCAGGGTGCTTGTCCATGAGGGTGCGGTAGGACATCGTCTTCAGGCCGCCCGGGAAACCGGAGTGGCTGTATGCCATCTTCTGATCAAGCTTGTTGCCGGTGAGGACAATCTTTTCAGCGTTGATCACGATGACGTAGTCGCCCATGTCTGCATTGGGAGCAAACGTCGGCTTGTGCTTGCCACGGAGCAGCGTGGCGACCTGGGCGGAGAGACGTCCGAGGACGGCATCAGTTGCGTCGATGACGTACCACTTCTTGTCCGCATCGCCAGGTTTCGGTGAGTAAGTGCGCACCTGTCTAGCCTTCAATTCTTTTCATTTGGAACGGAGTCTCACACTGCCAGCGGGCGGCGGCCGGAGTCCCTGTTCACTTTAAAGTCACCGTTGCGTGGAGCAGACATAAGTCCGAATTTCACGGAGCGTCTGGCGTATAGAACGAGTGG
>CAMFDH010000250.1 GCA_945949035.1 uncultured Actinomyces sp. | reverse complement strand
GAAAGGAGCGCGGCTTAATGAGTTCTCAACAAGTCTTTGCACTTTGTCTTGATTGTTTCGAGCTGCATTACGGTATCCCGGACGCGAACGGAGTTTATTCGCGAGACTCTTCCAGCTCCAACCATTGGAACCATGCCGTCCACGTGTTCGGCTCCCCAGCGAGCTACGAGGGCAGCACCGCACAACCTATCCGGCAGGTGCTTATGGACCTGCAACGCGGAATCCCGATCAGTGACGGACGCATAGAAATGTTCAGCCTTTGCTGTGCCGTGAACGCGCTCCAACCAAACAACGGCATCGCCGTGAAGAGTGCAGACGTGCCCTTGGGGGCAGTTCAGCTTTATCAAGCCAAGCAAGGAAATGACTCCGAGGCCGAGCCGGAAGATGATGACTTCAATCCTGCCGACTCGATGGACACACTACCCGGACTGGAGGGTGTGGCATGAGTGAGCAAACTAGGGACCTGCTCTCGGCGATCTTCTTTGCGTTCTTCACTGTCATTAACGCTGTCGCCTACATCCTCAACGCTATAGCTGGGAATGACGGCCTGATAGTCACAACGTTCCTCGCCATGCTGATCTGCGTGTGCGGTGCAGTGTTCTTTTGGAATGAATGGGATACCGCCCGGAATAACGAAAAGATCGACCAACATATCCACAATCTCGAAAAGGGATTCGTGGTGGATAAGACGAAACTTGAGAACTGGCAGCTAGACCTTCTGGACGCAATGCTCCGAAACGAAGGACGGAAACGGGGCGACGACGATGATCAAGAGTAAAGCTATCGGGACCGCTGCCGAGTCTGCCGTGGTGAAGGTGCTCAACGCGAACGGATTCCCCGGCGCGGAACGCAGAGCCTTGCACGGAAACACGGACCTAGGGGACGTGCTGGCCTGCCCCGGCCTCATCTTTGAGGTCAAGGGAGGGCAGGCCGCCAAAGACTGTTCTCAGCGCCTAGTAGACGAATGGCTCATCGAGACACAGACCGAAAAGGAAAATGCCGGAGCCGCCCACGCATTCCTCGTCACACAACGCCGAGGCTACGGACCTAACCGCGCCCAACACTGGTGGGCACACGTCACCGTCGCAGACCTAGTGGATTTAACCGTCGGCCACCCCATGCCACTCTGGAAAATCGGCGACGACCAGATGCAGGTACAGCTCGAACTCCGCCACCTAATCCGGCTCCTGCGACGCTACGGATACGGCGACACTATAGCAGGGGAAAACGAGGAGCAATGACCGCGTGGGACAACGTTCAGCTTGCTCGTTCAATCCTCGAATGGGCCACCCCTGAAACAGCCGCAAAGGCATCAGAAGAAGCCCGCGCCGCGTTGGACGGCGCGACCTTGGAACAACTAATCGAAAGGAGGGAGACAAAGAATGTGGTTCAAAGTAGATGACAAGTTTTGGTCCCATCCCAAGGTGCTCCAGTGCTCTGACTCCGCGATCGCATTGTGGATCAAAGCGGGCTCATATTGCGCCGAACATTTAACGGATGGATTCGTCGCGGATTCCGCGCGGAATCTTCTCGGATTCCAAAACACGTCCGCAGCGGATGAGCTTGTTTCTGCAAAACTTTGGAAAAAAATTTCCGGCGGTTACCAGTTCCATAACTGGGATGAGTTCCAACCATCAAGCCAATCAGTGAAGGACAAAAGGGCGGCAGACCGCCAAAGAAAGAAGGATTCGAGCAAGAAATACTCCAGACGGAATCCAGACGGAATCGCGTCGGAATCCGAGCGTCCCGTACCCGTACCCAATAGTACTTCTAAAGAAGTACGTCAGGACGTCTCCGCCGTCCTTGATTTTTTCAATTCTTCGCTCGAAGCACGGGAAGTTAAGCCGAAGAAGAACCCGCCCGATTCATGGATTAGGGCAGCCCGGTTAATGCTCGACAACGACGGCAGAACTGTTGATCAGATCCAGCGTTGTTGTGAATGGCTCGTCACGGATTCGTTCTGGGCATCCAACGTTCTCTCCCTGCCTAAGCTGCGGGAGAAGTATGACCAACTGAGGTTGAACGCTCAGAAGAGCACTCCCAAGCAGCAGCCTGTGAATGACGATCCGTATTTCTACCTCAACAAGCCTCGTGGAGGTGGCGATGCGTGAACTCTTTGATGTCGAGCTTGAGCGTGCAGTGATCGGTTGCTTCATGGCCGGACAAACCGCACGCATGGAGTTAATCTCTGTCCGTGAGGAGCATTTCACGGATCTCAGGCATGCATCCGTGTGGCGATTGATGAACTCGATGGACGAAGCTGGCGAGCTAGTCACCGTGCAGACGGTAGCCGCGAACCTGAGCAGGATTCCCGAGCAGGAACGCCGCGACATTGACGGCGTCTGGCTGTTCGACGCATATCAGGCCGGTAGCCCGGCGGCGATGGCTCCACAGCTCGGGCAGAGGCTCAGGAACCTTGCCCAGCTGCGCAGGATCAGTGACGCGCTCACGAGGTCGCGGCAGATGTTGGAAGGCATCGACGATTCAGCTGAGGCTCTCGAAGCGGTTCGTGATCTGATTGATTCGGCTGAGCCTGACGGTCCACAAGGCCACATGCTCGCCGATGAGATCGACGAGACGATCAACAGCTTCAACGAGCAATCCGTCGTGTATGAGACGCCGTGGGAGAGCCTGAATGAGCTGTTGCAGGGCTGGCGTCCGGGCGGCCTCTACGTCGTCGGCGCGCGTCCGGGCGTGGGCAAGTCGATCATGGGACTACAAGCCGCACTCTCGCTGGCGAACGTCGGGCCGGTGGCTTTCAACTCGCTTGAGATGACCCGCAAGGAGCTTCACACTCGCATCGTCTCCCAATTCTCGGGTGTCCCGATTCGTCACCTTCAAGGCAAGTCGCGCGGATTCGGCGGCCCCTCTGAGCTGGAATGGCAAGCGATAGGGCGTGACCTTGACGAGATCCG
>CAMFDH010000249.1 GCA_945949035.1 uncultured Actinomyces sp. | reverse complement strand
GAAGATACTCCACTCCATAGGGTGCGGGAAAATAGCACCCCCCCGCAAATCAACTAAAAAGTAAGGTCCCAAGACTCTAACAAGTCTCGGGACCTTACCCATTTAAGCCGCAGTTCGACTTGGCGTGGATTACCCCCGCCTTGAAGTTAGTGCCCCGTAGATCAAGAGCACGATAACTGAGCCAGCGATTGCAAGCAACCACGTTTGGATAGAGAAGAAGTCCTCGAGGGGTGCGTTGAAAAGTACTGATCCCAACCATCCGCCAAGGAGTGCGCCAACGACTCCTAGGATCAGGGTCAGGAACCAACCGGCTCCCTGTCGTCCTGGAAGTATCATCTGGGCTATCGCACCGGCGATCAGTCCGAGCAGAAGAAATGCTAAGAATCCCATTGTGGGTCCCTTCTTAAGTTACTGCGTTTGCTTAGGGGTCCGTCTACGGAAGGCTACTTTCCGCGCCTTCTCTTCTCACTGCCTTTCGCGTGTCTAGCAGGTACAAGCGGAGGTCCTTCGCCGAATCCGCATGTGACCTAGGTCCCTTTCATGGTAGGCACGTTTGGTTCCTTCGTGCAAGAAACAGTAAGGAAGGCTAGTCATTAGACGGTTGGGTTCACGGTTCGACCTTCGGAATAGTCGGCGTCGAGTTGTCGGGGTATTCTGAGTGGCAGCAGATCGTCCAACACTCGTTGTCACATGCGGGTTACCGAAGGAAGTTCATGTCCATCTTGGATTTGTTGTCAGAAACCCTGATTGTTCCCATCGTTGTTCTTCACAAACCCGCGAATGCTGCTCGACTTGGGGACGCCCTCGTTGAGGGTGGCCTACCGCAAGCAGAGATTGCGTTTCGTAGTGATGGGGCGTCGGAGATAGTCCGTACGCTTGCCTCCAGGGGGGACATGCTGGTTGGTGCGGGGACTGTGGTCACCGTAGATCAGGTTGATGCTGCTGTAGAGGCAGGCGCTCAGTACATTGCCTCACCCGGAGTAAGCCTGCCCGTCCTCGAACGTGCAGCGGAACTCGGCATTCCGGCGATTCCCGGTGCAGCTACTGCGACCGAGGTGATCTCCGTGTTGGACCTGGGTTACTCCACCATAAAGCTTTTCCCTGCAGCAGCTATGGGAGGCGTCTCCGGAGTGAAGCTACTGGGAGAGGCATTCCCAGGCGTGGA
Source organism: uncultured Actinomyces sp. (assembly GCA_945949035.1). Lineage (GTDB taxonomy): Bacteria > Actinomycetota > Actinomycetes > Actinomycetales > Actinomycetaceae > Scrofimicrobium. The sequence continues at coordinate 1,750 of CAMFDH010000249.1, read as the reverse complement.
CTTTATCCCAGCGGGCGGGGTGGGTGCTGCTCATATCAGGGACTACCTCAGTCTTCGTTCGGTCCTCTGTGTCGGAGGATCATGGATGGTGCCCGGCCAGGCGCTTGGCCGCGAAGACTTCAAAGAGGTGCGTGATCGCTCAGCTCACGCAGTAAGACTCGCAAAGTCAGCCAAGCGCAAGCGCTAGTTCTTGGGGAGCGACGCTAGGCTTCGTGCTCCGCAGACTGATCCGGTTTCGAGGTCTCCTCGAGTTGGGCGAGGAAGTTGGTAGCCCAGTCCTGAACAGTGTTGTTCCAGACCTGGCGCTGCATTGCCCTCCAACGTTTGGAGCGTTCAGCGTACGGATCATTGATGGCCTGCATGATCGTGGCCTTGAGCCCATCGAGATCGTAAGGGTTGACCAGGTAGGCACGCTTCAGCTCGCGGGCTGCTCCGGCAAACTCAGAGAGCACCAGTGCTCCTGACCTGCCGGGGTGGCAGGCAATATACTCCTTGGCCACCAGGTTCATTCCGTCCCGGAGCGGGGTCACGAGCATCACTGAGGCGATTCGGTACATGGCCGCCATCGTTGCCCTCGGGAAACCTGCGTGGCGGTACGAGATTGCAGGACGACCGACACCGCCAACTGACGAGTTGATGCGTCCCACCATAAGATCAATTTCGTCTCGCAGTACGCGGTACTGTTCGACGTCCTCCCGAGAAGGTGTTGCAACCTGCAGGAACACGGTTTCCTCGGGATCTAGTTCTCCCGATTCAAAGAGCTCTCCTACGGCCTGGATTCTCTGCTTGATGCCCTTCGTGTAGTCGAGGCGATCTACTCCGAGAATGATTGTCTTTGGATGACCTAACTGCTCCAGAAGCTCCTCGGACTCATCCTTGACACTGTCTGACTGGGCGAGGGCGTGAAATCCTTCCACATCGATTGAGATGGGGAAGGCGCGCGCGGTGCAGGTGTGGCTGCCACTAAGTACGACGTGATTGCGTTCTACTCGATGCTCCGTCCTCTTCCTCACGAGGCGCAGAAAGTTCTTTGCCCCACCCGGTGTTTGGAATCCAACCAAATCTGCTCCCAAGAGCCCGTTGATGAGTTGAGTTCGCCAGGGGATCTGTTCAAACAGCTCGACGGGTGGAAAGGGAATATGCAGGAAGAAGCCGATCTTCAGATCGGGGCGTAGCTCGCGGAGCATCTGTGGCACCAGTTGAAGCTGGTAGTCCTGAATCCAGACGGTGGCACCCGGTGCAGCAACCTCTGCGGTTACCTTTGCGAAACGGTGGTTGACCTTTTGGTAGGACTCCCACCACTCGCGGTGAAACTCGGGGAATGCAACTGCATCGTGGTAGAGCGGCCAGAGCGTCGCATTGGAGAATCCCTCGTAGTAGCGAGTGATTTCCTCGGCGCTCAGTTCGACGGGAACAATGTCGTAGCCCTCGTGTCTGAAGGGCTTGACTGTTTCATCTGGCGCGCCAATCCAGCCCACCCATGCGCCACCCGTTTGGCGCATCAGTGGTTCCAGGGCCGTCACCAGGCCTCCGGGTGCCGTCTGCCAAGATGCCTGCCCCTTCTCATCCGTGACCCTGTTTACCGGCAGTCGGTTTGCCACAACCACGAAACTGGCGTTGGCCATCGACTTTGGCATCTTGCCTCCTAGATAGCTTCCACTCAAACGGTAACGCTTTGGGCGTGTGAACGCCATTACACGCTTCGCCATGGAGGCTTTCTACCACATGGATGGGACCCGGTAGGGTGGAG
>CAMFDH010000248.1 GCA_945949035.1 uncultured Actinomyces sp. | reverse complement strand
AACCAGGAGCCCGCGGGTGACCACAAGCGAGGTGGTACCGCGGGATGAGTAATCATCTCGTCCTCGAACCAGTAGTGGATTATGAAGAGGATGAAGATGGCGGATTCAAACAGCAACCGGCGTTTCCCGTTACACCGTGACGACCAAGAGGTAAACCCGAAACCTTCCTTCCCCGCAATCGAAGAGGAAACTCTTTCGTACTGGAAGAGCGACGACACCTTCAAGAAGTCGATCGAGCGGCGCCCGGCAGGGGAGAAGGGGTCGAACGAGTTCGTCTTCTACGACGGCCCCCCATTCGCCAACGGCACGCCCCACTACGGCCACCTCCTCACCGGTTACGTCAAGGACGTTGTCGGCCGCTACCAGACAATGCTCGGCCACCGCGTTGAACGACGTTTCGGCTGGGATACGCACGGTCTACCTGCTGAAATCGAAGCGGAACGCATCCTCAACATCGTTGACAAGTCCCAGATTGAAGGCCCCGATGGAATCGGTATCCAGGCCTTCAACGAGGCCTGCGAGACCTCGGTGCTTCGCTACACCAAAGAGTGGGAGGACTACGTCTTCCGCCAGGCGCGTTGGGTGGACTTTGAGAACGACTACAAGACGCTCGACCCCGACTACATGGAGTCGACCCTGTGGGCGTTCAAGACCCTCTTTGACAAGGGTCTGATCTACGAGGGACACCGTGTCCTGCCCTACTGCTGGAACGACGAAACCCCCCTGTCGAACCATGAACTCAAAATGGATGACGACGTCTACCAGGACCGAACTGACCAGACCGCCACGGTCGGCGTCACCCTCCTGGACGAGGACGGAGCCCCCACGGACGAGGTCGCGCTGATCTGGACGACCACCCCCTGGACGCTTCCCTCAAACCTGGCCATCGCCGTTGGCCCCGATGTCGACTACGTTTCCGTCGTGCCCGTTTCGGGTCCTCTCGAGGGCAAGCTGGTCATCGTGGCAGAAGCGCTTGCGGGTACCCTCGCCAAGGAGTTTGGCATCGCCTCCCCGAGTGCCGAGGGTGACCTCGCGTCACTACCGACCTCAGTCGACGAACTCATCACCGGGCGGTTCAAGGGATCCGCGCTGGTGGGCAGGCGCTACGCCCCCATGTTCGACTACTTTGCAGACGCCAAGGAAGACGAGGCCCCCGGCCCGAACGCCTTCCAGATCGTTGCTGCCGACTTCGTTACCACGGAGGACGGCACGGGCCTGGTGCATATCGCCCCCGCCTTCGGCGAGGACGATATGAACGTCTGCCTGGAAAACGGCATCAAGACCGTTGTTCCAGTTGATGAGTCGGGGAAGTTCACCTCGGAGGTTCCCGACTACGAGGGCGTCCAGGTGTTCGACGCTAACCGCCTCATCCTGGCCGACCTGCGGGACCAGACCGGTCCGCTCTCCAGGGTGGAAGAGAAGCTGCGTCCCGTCCTCGTCAAGCAGGCTTCCTACCAGCACAGCTATCCCCACTGCTGGCGCTGCCGCCAGCCTCTGATCTACCGCGCCGTTTCTTCGTGGTTCGTCGAGGTCACCAAGTTCCGCGACCGCATGGTTGAGCTGAACCAGGACATCTCCTGGGTTCCCGACCACCTCAAGGACGGCCAGTTTGGTAAGTGGCTCGAGGGCGCCCGGGACTGGTCGATCTCGCGCACCCGCTTCTGGGGGGCGCCGATTCCCGTGTGGAAGTCAGACAACCCGGCCTACCCGCGGGTGGACGTTTACGGTTCCTACCAGCAGCTGGCCGATGACTTTGGTGTGAGTGCGGAGGACATCAATCTGCACCGTCCGGCCGTGGATGACCTGGTGCGCCCGAACCCGGATGATCCGACCGGGCAGTCGATGATGCGCCGTGTCCCCGAGGTGCTGGACTGCTGGTTTGAGTCGGGCGCGATGCCATTCGCGCAGGTCCACTACCCCTTCGAGAACCGGGAGTGGTTCGACAACCACTACCCGGGTGACTTCATCGTCGAGTACATCGGACAGACCCGCGGCTGGTTCTACACCCTGCATGTCCTCGCGACCGTACTGTTCGACCGCCCCGCATTCAAGCGTTCGCTGGTCCACGGCATCATTCTTGGCAATGACGGTCGGAAGATGAGCAAGTCGCTTCGCAACTACCCCGATGTTCAGGGCGTGTTCGACAGCTACGGTTCCGATGCGATGCGCTGGTTCCTGCTGGCCTCCCCGGTGGTTCGTGGCGGTAACCTGATCGTCACCGAAGAGGGGATTCGCGATGCTGTTCGCCAGGTCCTCCTGCCCCTGTGGAACGCCTACTACTTCCTGACGCTGTACGGCAATGCCTCCAACAGCGGAACCGGTATCAGCCCCACGCGTCTCGATCGGGTTGAAGATCCCGCGGGAGCCTTCGCTGCGCTTCCCGAGATGGATCGCTACCTGCTGGCCCGGACCCGCGAGGTGACGGAAGCGGTTCGTGTGGCGATGGATGAGTACGACCTCCCGAAGGCAACCGCGCGAGTCCGTGACCACCTCGACGTCATCACCAACTGGTACGTCCGCACCCAGCGTCAGCGATTCTGGGATGAGGACGAGGCGGCTTTCGACAGCCTCTACACCGCCCTCATCGTTCTTGCTGAGGCAGCTGCGCCACTGCTGCCGATGGTGACAGAAGAGATCTGGCGGGGCCTGACCGGCGGTGAATCAGTCCACCTGGTTGACTACCCGACACTTCCCGACTCGTGGAAGGACGAGGCCCTGGTGACGGGGATGGATGAGGTCCAGGAGATCGTCTCTGCTGCACACGCTCTGCGTAAAGCCGAGAAGCTGCGCGTTCGTCAGCCCCTGGCGACCCTTCGCGTCGTCTCGGCCGAGGCGGAGTCGCTCGCAACCTTTGCGCCGATAATCGCCTTAGAGGTCAATGTGAAGGCTGTTGACTTCGAGACTCCAGATGATTCAGGTCTGGTC